>CAJQGZ010000020.1 GCA_905478065.1 uncultured bacterium
TGGTTGGATATGGTTTATCTAATTAAAAATAAAATATAAAAAAATGAATAAATTCTTATTCGTATTATTTTTTGCTGTATCTAGAACGTTGGCGTTAAATCCGACCTTCCAGTTAGTATTCGAGTCTACCTATATCTCTGTCGGTGAAGATTCGACAGGAAAATTTTATGGTTCAATTATTAATTTATCATCAGATAGCATATTTGTTGCCGTTATCAGCAAAGAAATAGTTCTTCTAAACGACTGGAGTACTTCAATATGCTTAGGCGAACTTTGCTATAATGAATCGATAGATAGTGCATCAGTACAACTAGGCACTAGTGATTCAGTCTCATTAGGTGTTTTAGCTTGGACTAATGGTTTAGGCGAGGGCGTGATTAAGCTAGATGTGTTCAATATAGCATTTCCAGATGAAAATATAATTTTAGAATTACACTTCGATACAGATCAATTATATCTAATCAATAATCAAAATTATAACCCTCAAAATTTTAAAATTATCCAAGCCTATCCAAATCCATTCAATCCAATCACTTCATTGCAATATGGTCTATCGAAAGATGGCGCTGTAAATATTACTATTTATGATATGATGGGAAGAATAGTAAAAAGGCTTGTAGATGGTTCACAAACTGCAGGATTTAAAACAGTGCAATGGGACGCCACTAATGATAGAAACGAGTCTATTCCAGCAGGATTATATCTGTATACTATGCAAACAGGCCAGCAAAGGGAGACAGGGAAAATGGTACTCATAAAATAAGATTAAGTAGAAAAGAACAATTGTAATGGGTCGCATGGACTTAATCTTATAATTTAATTATTTTACTTAAATTATATTATATAAGGATTTAGAATAATTTAATTAATCTAAAGTAGGTTCATCAACGTTTTCGTAAGGTTTAGTTTTGTTGGCTATTTGACTTTTAGATATGTTTTGTTTTTTTATTTGAACTTTAATTTTATCAACTGCATTCATTAATGTTTTTTCAAAAACAGAAGAGTAACATTTCGTAATGTAACTAGCTCGATTTGATTTAAGGATTAATTCTACTTTTTCAGCTCGACCTTCTTTTAAAAGTACAACTTTTGAAGACATAATATTAGAGTCGTACTTAAGAAGTCCAATAAGTTTTTCATTTATGAGTGTTTTTAATTTTGGCGAAGGTGTAAAGTTTCTAGCAGTAATATCTATATTCATAAAATTGACTCCTTATATTTACATCTAAATATATAAATAGTTGTCACATGCCGCAAGTATGTAGCACCGTTTAAAACTTTATTTAAGATAAATATGAAGTTTTATTAAATTAGTTCTTCTAAAAGCTTGTTAATTTTCATTTAAAGAAAAATATGTTTTTAACCTCTTATATTGTAAATGATTCTTATAATTAAGAATTGATTTATTAAAGGAAAAATTATTTTGAAAAAAATTCTTTTTATTTTTTTATTGATCCAAATAGCCTCTGGACACGGCGATACATGGAATATAATCCAAGATGCCATTTGGAATCCTAAGTGTACAATGTGTCATGTAAGCGGATCATCGTTCGCTGAACAATCTGGTTTAATATTAACGGATGATGTTGCCTACGAAGAACTTATTGATGTTACGCCAAATAATATTCACGCAGCAGAGGATGGACTTAAGCTTGTGGGTACAAATGGTATAGGTAGTTTGTATAACAGTTTTTTATGGGAAAAAATAAACGCTCCAAACTACGAGCATTTTTATGAAGATCATCCTGAGTATGGATCAGTTATGCCATTAGGGCTAGATTTTTTAACAAATGGAGAATTAGAATTTATTAGGCAGTGGATCATCGCTGGAGCCCCAGAGGAAGGCGTCGTCGCTAGCGAATCATTACTTTTAGATGAAACCGTTTTTTCCCCACCAGCATTTGAGCCCTTAGAGATTCCTGAAAACGGTATTCAAGTACACATACCGCCCTTTAATGTTCCACCTCAATTTGAGCGAGAATTGTTTTACTATGTTGAAATAGATACACCGGGTTATGTGTATGTAAACAGGATAGCATCTACGATGAGGCCTGGGAGTCATCATTTCATAGTTTATACCTATGATGACGTTGCTCAAAATAATTTACCTTCAAAAGAAGTATATAGAGATATCAGAAATTTTGATGGCTCAACAAATCCGGGTGTTTTATTTCAGATGCAATTTCAAAAGTTCATATCTGGAACCCAAACACGATTATTTGATTATACCTTTCCAGAAGGGGTTGCTTTAAAGTTAGACCCTTCGCTTGGGTTCGATTTGAATTCGCATTACGCGAACTATTCAAATGATACAATAGTAGGAGAGGTCTATAATAATTTTTACTTTTCTGATGTAGCTGATGTAAATCACGTTGCAGAAATTTTACAGTTGAATAATAATGATATCTACTTACCTCCAAACCAAGAGACCACAATTTCTTCAAAATTTTGGATTGAACAAGAGATTGGTGAACCTGCTAATATCTTTCAGCTATTTTCTCATGCCCACAAGCTTAATACTAATTTTAAAGTGTTTAGAATTAATCAAAATCAACCAGATCTTAGAGAATTGATTTATATTTCATATGATTGGGAGCATCCGCCAGTGATGAAATTTGACCCTCCTTTGTTTTTTAATGAAAATGAGGGTATCGAAATGGAAGCAACTTACTTCAACAACACTGATGAAACAGTCGAATTTGGTTTGCTTAGTGTTGATGAAATGATGATAGTTTTTGGTCTTTACTTTACTGGTGAACAATTGAATAATGATGTGCAAAGTACTTTACCACAATCACCATTACTGCATTCAAATTTTCCTAATCCATTTAATCCAAACACCTTACTACGATACGATTTACCACAAAGTGGCATGGTGAACATCACAATACACGATATGATGGGAAAGAAAATTAAAACGCTTGTAAATAGCTCACAATCTGCCGGATATAAAACAATCCAATGGAATGGGACCAATGATAATAATAAGCCTGTATCAGCAGGATTATACCTATATACAATTCAAACGGGGAACTTCACACAAACGAAGAAGATGGTATTGTTAAAATAATGAATAGATTAAGAAGCATAAAAGAGATTGAGAATGATTTACTAAAACTAAATGATTGGATTTACAAAGATAATAAAATTAAAAAAGAATTTAAATTTGACTCTTATATGCAAAGTATAGATTTTATTAATGTGTTATCAAAAAAAGCTGAACAACTAAATCACCATCCCGACCTTATCGTGGGTTATTGCCAAATTACTATAGAGTTTACTTCTCACGACTTAGGGGGAGTTACTGAAGATTGTTTAAATATGGCTAAATATATTGATTCAATTGCGCCCGGA
>CAJQGZ010000021.1 GCA_905478065.1 uncultured bacterium
GTGGTAATGGAATTACAGGACATGATGAAACTAGCGAACCCTTAGCTGAAACTTGGATAGTGACTAGTTTGACTTCGTCTAAGCCAGAAATTTCAAACCTTAGCTTATCTCCCTCTAGTCCGTTCATCGACGACACGTTGAAGTTTGAAGTAAACGTAACAGATGATGAAGGAATATCATCAGTCATGTTAAGATATGAATTCCAACAACAAGTTAATTCTGTTGCTATGTCTGTGAGTGAAAGTTCACCATCTCTTTATTCAGTTAAAATCAATCCATTAGAAGAAGTTGGTTCAATTATTTATTCTGTTATAGCTGTTGATTTTTCTGGTTTAAAAGATTCTACTAGTAGAAATGCAGTGGCTATAAATGAACCTATTGCGGAGCTAACAATAGCAAGCCTTTTAACGGGTTTTAATGATTATCTAGGTCAAGCAGTTCAATTTAATGCTGTAGTTACTGTCCCTGCTGGTATACTTCGCACAAACAGAGTTCAAGTTTTTGTACAAGATAAATCTGAGAGAGGGATTTTATTAGATGCTCCAACTTCATCAGAGCCTCTGAAAAGAGGAGATTCTATTAGCATAACGGGACCTTTAGGCGCTTATTTAAGTAGCACTGGCGATCTTCAGCCGCAAATTCAAGATGCTAGTATTAATATTTTATCATCTGGCCTCAGTATTCCTGTTGTCGACTTAGGAGATTTAGGAAGTATTTATAAGTTTAATGAAGTCACTCAATTTAATTATCCTGATAATTCTCAGAATATTGATGTCATTAAGTACATGAATTCTTATGTAAAGCTTTCTGGGAAAATAGTATCAAGGTCAGATGATCTTGGTGGGGGTTCTAATATTGAATTGCAAGATGAAGAAGGCGCTTTTACTACGGTTAGAATATGGAATTCGAGCAATATATTGCTCAACGAATCAGGAGATATTACAAACACTTTGGTTGATTCCTTGTTGAGGGTTGGTAGTAGCGTAGAGATAAAAGGTATAGGCGGGCAATACTTAGGTTCAAGTCAGATTCAACCAGCATATGCCTCTGATATTTCAGAAAAACTAGAGGGTGAGGTTGGTAGTTTTAAGGCAACATTAGATATCCCACCTTATCCATTTGTTCCTCAGCTTGGTGAGGTAATTAGCTTCAAATATAGTTTTCCATCTGATGCTAGAATTAAACTAAGAGTTTTTGATATTAATGGGCGATTAATTACTACCCTTTATGATGAATATCGGGGAGTTTCATTTGAAAAAACAGCTAGATGGAATGGGCGAGACAACTTAAATAGGTTAGTCCCAAGTGGTACCTATTTAATTCATTTAGACATTGTTAATTCTTTAACAGGAAAAAATTATCAGAAAATTGCCCCAGTAGTAATAGCCGCTTATGAGAATTAATATGAAACATAACTTTATAAGTTTTTATATTTTTATGATTATTGCCTTTGGTAATGTCTTTTCTCAAGTGACTACTGAGCAAATTTATTATGGTGCGAGCTCATTGTCTATGTCGGCAAGTGATATAGCCTTGCCTAAAAATTCATGGTCTCTTTTTGTAAATGCGGCTGGTATTGCCAGGCAGAAAGGCCTTTCATTAGTTGCAAGTTCACAATCTCATTTTAATCAAGACTATTTAAGTCACTCTCTTCTAGGCTTCCAGTTTAAAACTTCAAAATATGGGGCCTATGGAATATCTGTTGAAAATTTTTCAGTTGATTATAGTGGGAGCAGTTTATCTGCTGAAACTGCCATTGGTTTTCACCAGGGAATAATGTTGCGATCAGACAGAAGCAGCTCTTTTTCGATAGGTTACGGAGTAAAATATTACAATATTGACTATGGTACCTCAGCAGGACCTTCTGGAGATGGTTCTGATGGAATAAAACTTGGCTCCTTAAGTACGTTTGGGCTGGACATAAGTTTTCTTGGGTCTTTAGCTGCTAGAATTAGAGTAGGCGCAAAAGCTTTAAACATTAACAGTCCAACTCTAGGAGACGCAAATAATTCAACAAGACTTCCACAAAGATCTCAGATTGGTATCGCCTATTCGCCATATGATTTGGTCTGGACAACAGTTTCTCTTAATAAAAGTGTTGGTCATCCTACTCACTTTAGCAGCGGGCTTTCTTACGAAATACAAAAAAATATTTTTTTAAAAACTGGAATGCAGACTAGTCCAAATCGTTTCTCTTCGGGTTTTGAAGTTTATTTTAAAAAAATAAAAATTGATTATGGATTCATTACTCATCCAGTATTACCATTGTCTCATCAAATTTCAATCGAGGTTAATCGTTAATGAGATCACTTTTTTTTTATGTGTTCTCGATTACTCTTATCATTGGCCAAAAGATTTCGTTAAACTCGGCTTCAATCGAAGATTTGAAGACCCTTCCACTATCTGAAAATCAAGTTGCTGATCTCTACGATTTTGTATTGTATCAAGGTCCTGTTAATGATGTTTATGATTTAGCCAAAATTTCAAGTTTTGAGCCTGAGAACATTAATGCTCTTAAATCTCTTATTAGTATAACAAGTAATGACGATACAAAAAAAAATGTATCCAGAATTAGTGACAGATATAGGAAGGTAGAAAATTGGACTTCTGAAGAAGGTGCTAACGAAGGTCTTGTAGAGGTATGGCTAGATAGGCTTGCTGAGCCAAAAAATATTAACACTGCAACCTGGAATGACTTAATGGCTTTACAAAATGTTAGTCCCGTTGATGCTGTTGCGGTCATGAAGAGAATCGAAGAAAGTAAAATAACGTACCCAAAAGCTCTAAGAGGAGCAATTGGTCTTAGCTATTGGGGTTATCGTAATATGGTTGACTTCTTTACATATGATGAAGAAGATACTACGGACTCTTTTCATCTTTGGTATAACACTACATACAAAACGCTACCTTCTACGACTTCCTTTGATGATGAAGTAGGTTTAGTGGATCAACTTAGTGATCACCCTGGAGACTTGCATCATAAAATAGTTGCTACTTTTGGGAAACATTGGAAGTTATCATTAGCATCTCACAGGCAATTAGGTGAAAAAGTTTATGATTTCAAGATTGGTGATTTTGAGGTACCTACTGCAAAATATTCTCTTACTTATAGGGATCTCAAGCTAGGCGGGTTAAAATTTGACAGGGTAATACTAGGAAACTTTTCTGCTACTATTGGTCAGGGTGTAATATTTGAAAATACAGATTTTTTCTCGCCTAGAAGATCTGGTTATAGTTGGAGCAGAAGAGTGCATGGTGTTTTTCCTGATATATCTAGGACCAGAGAGTATGCTTTAAAAGGACTCGCATTTCAAGCTGGTAATAAGCTGTTTGATGTTATGGGCTTTTTATCAAAAAATAAAAGAGATGCTATTCTAAACATATCAGACAGTTCTGTTGCCTCTTTAATTACACTATATCCAAGAACAAATAATGGTTTTGGTGTAGAGTCTTTATTAATGCCAATGCTTGAGACTTTAGAAGAAGTGACTTATGGTGGTAGCATAAGACTTATTCCACTTTACGGTACTTTTATTGGTTTTTCAGCATATGAGAGTTTGTACGATAAGCCTTTAAGGCCTGATATAGCAACAACTGTAATAGCAGATGAAAGTGAAGGGAAATTTTTAACATCTATTGGGAATACAGCAGATACTGAAATCGCTGCAATGTATTCTAATTATGGTGAATCATCATTATGGGATAAAGCGAGATCTTTCCGGCGAGTTTTTGGCATGGATTTTTCAACAGTAATTAGAAATATAGCATTTCAAGGTGAATATGGTATATTAGATAAAAATGGTAATATGAGTGTTGAGGTATCAGACCCAAAAGCTTTTGTGTTTAGTGGTTATGCACAATTTAATAATTTTAGTATGTTAGTGGTTTATCGCGACTATGACTTAGAGTATGATAATCCGTATCAACGATCTTTTGCAAATTACCAGAGATATAAAGGTAGTATTTTCGAAGATACTTTTTATTTAGAAGATCCGATTTATGGATTTTTATACACGGGTCAAGCTCAGCCACAATCTGAAAAAGGCATATATGTAAATAGTAGATATCAGCCTCATCGCGCATTAGTTTTATCTGGAGACTTTGATACTTGGACTAGAGTTGCAGATCAAGCAAAGTACTACAGAACCGTAATGCGTGCTCAGTATAGACCCGTATTTAATTTGCGTTTTAGTATAAGGCACAAATGGCAAAAAAGAGGCTCAATGAATATTTTAGATCCGGCTGCTTATTATTCTCAAGAAACGATTATACGTTCGCAATTGAGATTATCTGGCTATGATCAGATCGAGTTGATGTGGGTACGCTCATGGGTCGACTTTTCTAACAGAAGGCGCTTAACTCTTGATCTTGCTTCAGGGGGAGAAGAATCATCTATGATTGGTAGTGCGGGTACGGGTAGTGAAGCAATTGGGTTTAAAATCACTCATAATTTCAATCAACGGATGAAAGCAATGGGGCAAGTAATGTTCTATAATGGTTTTATTTGGAATTTTGAGGATACAGATTTTAGAGTTTTTGATAGCAATTCTGATGCAGTTCGGTATTGGATTTCATTATTTTCTCGTTTAAATGATCGTTGGGCAATTAGATTAAAATGGACAGTTGATAGTTCTGCGCCAGTAACAAATTATATTTTTGAACCTAGTGATCCAACAGGTCAATATCCTGATCAACGGGTAAGTTGGAAAACTGTTAGTGGAGAAAATTTCACAAATGATATTAGATTACAGATAGATTATGCTTTTTAAATTAAAAAATAAAATTAAAATCATTGGATTGTTTGCGATGAACCTTGTTTTTAGTCAACAATATTTTTCGCCATTAATCCCCTCTAATAACTTTTTATCAAGCGCAAGTATGCTAGCAAAAGGTGGAGAGTTTTCAGGGTTATTTTCTCATTCTGTTTTTTCAAAGTATGGTGAGGTGTTTAATTTTGAGTTTGATCTTACTAGGAACTCATATGCAGAACGTAGAAGTGTTCCAGTAATAGATATGTTTGATGATGTTGTAACTCAAAATGTATATGCTCTCAATAGGCCAGCTTTCGCTTCAATTTCATGGTCTTTATCTGGCAGTGTAAATAATTATTTAAAATTACCCGTTTCCTTGTCGGTATCTGATTCTCCTTACTGGGATTTTAGATATGACTATTCTGAAGAAGTTCGAGCTAGTCTTGGTCCAGGAGTCTATAATCGTGACCCTGTAGTTGGCTATCATCTGATAAATATAGATGGAGTTATTCGCTCACTTAAAATTGGAATAGCATCAAAAATTAATAGTTGGTTGAAAATGGGAGTTCTTTTAGATAATCTTTATGAAGATGAGTTGTTTTATATGAAAGGTGTTAATGTGTTTGAAAAAGATGACGCCTTGGCCAGTGATACAACCCTATTAAAAGATATAAACATGTCTGTTGAAAATGTTAGTCGTTTTACGTTTGGAGCAACAGTTGATTTGAAAAGGAATATATCTATCGCGCTTTCCGTAACCCCTTCAACAGAAATAAAATTTTTGACAGATGGCTTAATACCTTCTATTGATGAAAAAACTCAACTACCAAGTTTCAATTTTAGTGATACTTCTTCAAATTATAGTATTACTCTTCCTCAAGAAATTAATCTTGGCTTTTCTATACAGGTAAATAATCCTACTAAAACAAATATTACAGGTGGGTTAATTTTCAAAGATTGGGAAAATCATGACATTTATAAAGTATATCATTCATCTACAGATACATCAACTCACAATTATCAATCGACAATAGGTTTATCTGTTGGTGTAGAACACCTAATTTTAGGAAAAACACCGTTTAGGTTTGGTTTTATTTATAGTGACTCTCCACTTGGAGAGGAGTTTGAGATAACAAAAGTTACTCTTGGAAGTGGATGGGCATATAATAATATAAGTTTTGATGTCGTTGCAGTTTTTGGATCAGTTGATTACAGGTATGGAGATTTATTTCCATCTATTGCACAAGAGAATTTATCATTAGATAGGATTGATGAAAAAAATACAGTGTTAAAGGCTACAATTAATTATTCTTTTTAATTAATGTTATAATACTAAAAAAATGAAAAGAATACTCCCGTTAATTCTATTTATTATTTTTGCCAGCTCTATTTATTCTAGGTCTTCTAAATTGCACCTTGTTTTTACAAATAACATCCATGGCGCTATTCATGAGCTTCCAGCGCGATTTATTAATCCTGAGTTTTCTCCTCTTCTAGCTGGAGGAGCTGGTGCCTATACCTATGTAACTAATCTAAGAAAAGAAGCAAGTGAAGCTGGTGATTTTGTCATTCTTACAGACGCCGGTAGTTTATTTCAAGGAACTCAGTTGGGAACAGATGATGGTGGAACAAAAATAATGAAATGGATGAATTGGATGGCGTATGATGCATTTGTTCCTGGAGTAAGAGATTTTGACCAAGGTGTTGAGAATTTAGAAAGATTAAAAAAAGAATCGAATTTTCCATTTCTTGCTTCCAACCTCAAAGGAGTAAGTGGAATAGATAATTATAAAGTTATTGATGCCAATGGAATAAAAATAGGACTCATAGGTTTAATCACTCCATTTTTATTTGACGGATTAGTGCCTGAAAATTATGAAGGTGTAGAAGTCCTTGATTTACTAGAAACTTTAAATACTCAAATCGAAACTATTCGCAACGATGTTGATCTTATCTTTGTTTTATCTCATTTAGGTCTTCCATATAATCGAGAAGATGAGTACGAAAGTTTTATAAAAAAGGCATCTCAAGAAAAGTTAAAAATTAAAAATGCAATTGAGTTAGCTCATTTCACAAACGATGTAGACGTTATTATAACAGGTGGCGTGAGTAAAGGATATGATACGCCTTGGGTTGATCCGAATACTCATACTATTGTAGTTCAAAACTATGGAAATCTCACAGGTATAGGTCATCTCATATTGAATGTTGACAAAGAAAAAAAAATAATAAAAGATTATACTTTTCCAACTGAGCGTGGAATGATGGTCAATTTATTTACTGATAATATATGGCCTGATTTGGCAGTCCAAGATTCGATAAATGGTTGGGTAGATTCTATTTCTTCTCTTCATAATAGAGATTATACGAAGCAAATTTCAGAAATTGAAGAAACTGACTGTTCTTCTGATAATACTATTTCAAATTTCAATAAATTTGACGTCTCGCCTGTTGGAGATGATAATCTATTAGATATTATGACATGGAACATGGAAAGATTTCCATTGAAAGGTGACACTACGATGAAAGCTGTTGCCGAAATAATACAAGATTTAAATGTTGATATTATCGGGGTGCAAGAGGTTATAAAGATTGGAGCTTTTTCTGAAATGATGTCTTGGTTGCCTAATTATGATTTTGTGATAAGTAAGCAATCATCATTTTTAGAACAGGCGATTATTTATAAAAAAAATATGTTTACGGTTTTAGCTCAAGATGAGCCGTTTGCCATGGACGATTATTATTTTGCTGGTCGCCCACCTTTGGTAGTCGATTTTCTTTATCATTGTGGAGATGTAAAAAAGGAAATTTGTATTGTTAATATGCATTTAAAATGTTGTGGAGACGGTCTTTACAGAAGACAACAGTCTATGAAGCAATTACATGGATTTTTAAAAGAAAAATCTAAAAATGGTAAAGATAATATCATAGTAGTTGGAGATTGGAACGATCAATTGCAAGATACCGGTATTTATCAATCATTTAGTCCATTTATAAATGACCAAGAAAATTTTCTTTTTGTTACGAGTAGAATAGTTAATGATCCTAATCAGCAATCATATCCTAGTTGGCCTAGTTTTTTAGATCATATTATGATAGGTCGTGGATACTTTGATGTTTTTGAAAAAGAAGGAATAGTGCGATCAGTCAATTTAGATGAATGGATCGGTGGCTGGGAAGAGTATGAAAGTATTATATCAGATCACAGGCCAATACTGCTTTCAATACCTATAGGGAAATGAAACTAGTTTATCCATTAGTTCTTGCCTCTATTTTTTTTTCTTGCGCCAGTCCCACTGAACAAGAAAATATTAATGGTGGTAGTTCAGTAGAGTTATTACCTAACCTTAATTTAGAAGATGGTATTGAAGTTGTGACTTGGAACATTGAATTTTTTCCAAAATTGGGCCAAAGAACAATAGATTCTGTAAAAAAAATTATAAAAACTTTAAATGCAGATATTTACTGTTTGCAAGAAATATCAAGTCGTAACTCATTTGAAGAACTTGCAGAATCACTAACTGAATATGATTTTGTAATTTCAGAAGACACAGATTATTTAAATTTAGTTGTATTATACAAAAAAAATGATTTTGTAGTAAGAAGCCAATCCAGCTTATTTACTAATAGCGTTTATGAGTTTGCTTATCGGCCGCCGTTAAGATTAGAAATGACATATCTGGGGCAAAATGCATTTGATTTCACTCTTATTAATATGCATCTAAAATGCTGTAATAATGGTTATGATAGAAGAAAAGCTTCCGTGGACATACTGCATGATTATTTGAATAGTTCTGTTCAGTCTGGTATCGTTAATCATATTGTGGTTGGAGATTGGAATGATGATATATCCGATAGCTATAATCAAAATTCTTTTAATATCTTTTTAGAAGATAATGATAACTACAGGTATGTTACGTATGATAATGCTCATTCAAATACAAATATTCATGACTCCTTTCCGAGTTACCCGAGTTTTATAGATCATATAATGATATCTGCAGATTTATTTGAAAAAGAGGGCTCGGGTGATGTACAAACTATCAGACTTGGTGATTATATTTCTGGATATGATGAAATAATTTCAGATCATCGACCAGTAGTTTGGAGATTTGTACCATGAAAAATTCTCTGATATTTTGTTTTTTAGTGACTTTACAATTTAGTCTAGCTGATGAAATATCATATCTACGCTATTATGCAAATGAAAAAAATTTTATTGCTAACGTACCAATGAAAGCAACAAATAGGAGGGGGTATGATCATCTTACAGCATATTTCAATGATCGAAATTTGCCTGTGAAGCTCGAATATTATATTTCCAATGGGAGTTTGAAAAAACGAGAAGTAATGGAATATAATAGCGATAAAGTTTTGATACAAAAAGGAGAGGTAAATAGTAAAGGTGAGTTTTTAAAATTAGTTGTATATAGCAATAATGAACCCTGGAGTATTGAATTTCAAAAATCTAATTATATTGATAAAGAAGAAATTGATTTTGTAGATCAGCGTTCTACTTTTATCATTCCAAGGGGGAAGCAAGTTACCCAAATAATATTTGAGACGATTGATGGCATGAAATATGGAAAAATTGAACTGGATTATGATTACTTAGGCTACCTTTCTGAGGAAAGGTGGAGGGCTCTTCCTTCTGGTGAAATAATCAGAAGATTTAATTATAAATTTGATTTGATGTCTAATGTCACTCAAATTTGGGAGTTTGGTAAAAATAACGAACTGATTTCTGAAGTTGCATTGGACATGGTTCCTGCGGACCAATTATATCGAACACCTCCTCCAAGAACAGGAAACGTGTTAGATGAATATGATATTATTAGAAAAGAAATAAAAGAGAAGAGAATTATTTCACCAAACAACTCTTTTATTCCCAGTACGAAATTTGATCAATTAGTATTGAAATCTGGACAGTCCTTTGAAGTAGACTTTATCGGTACAAATACCAATGGGATTCAATTTAAATTATTAGATAATAATGGTCTTTTAACTATTCCATTTGATAATGTACGTTCTTTGACCTCGCGCATGGGGGATGTAATTTATCCAGAGGCAATCGAGTTTAGGAAAAGCTATTGAAAAGAAATTTTATAACCTTATTTTTATTTTTTAATGTATCGTTTAGTCAAACATACCCTACCGGTCAAAACTATCCGCCACCAACAGATTTAATTACTGTCCCAACAGCTGCAACACTAATGCGAGGTAGTTTTTCTTTAGGAATGCGCATTCAAGATGAGGGTGGAATGATTCTAGGCTTGAGAGCTGGAATTACAGATAGGTTTCAATTTGGTTTATCATATGGTTCCTCAAACTTAATAGGTGATGATAGTCTACGTTGGTACCCAAGGCCAGAGGCTAATTTAAAATATATGCTTATGGATGAATCTATCACAACGCCTGGTATTGCAATGGGCTTAAATACACAGGGCTTCGGCAATTTTAATTTAGGCGACTCGCTTAATCGATATGATATGAAAGCCTATGGTTTTTATCTAAGTGCAAGTAAAAATTGGAAAACAGGATTAGGCAATTTAGGAATGCACGGTGGAGTCAGTTATAACTTTACTGAGACAGATGATGGCGATAAAGACCCAAATTTATTTTTTGGAGTGGACATAGAAATCAATCCTGAATTTTCACTTTTAATGGAGTATAATGCAGCGCTTAATGAAAATGATATGACAACTGAAACATTGGCAATTAGTAGAGGTGGATATCTGAATGCTGCGATTCGTTGGACATTTGTTGAGCATCTGCACTTAGAATTAAACTTTAATAATTTATTATTTGATGAAGATAAAGTGGATTACTTCAAGCGAGAAATTAAAATTATTTACATCGAATATTTTTAGTCTGGATGACAGAGAAAACCCTCCTTATTTCATTATTACTCGCCTTTAGTTTTGGCCAATCAGATTTTCAAAAAGGCGTCACTCATTATAATAAAAGGCATGAAGGCTGTATCGAAGATAGAGCCAAGCCCATGCAAATTGAGAGGGCAATTACTTATTTCGAAAATGTTTTGAGTAATGAAACAAATAAAAAAGAAGCCGCACTTTATTTACTAAAATCATATTACTTTAAAGGAAAATTTGCCGAAGAAGACAAGGATCTTAAAAAAAAGATTTTAAAAAAAGGTAAAGATTTTGGCCTAGGTTTAATCGAAGAATTTCCAAATTCAGTTGAATGCCGATACTGGTATCTCGTAAACCTTGGGAGCTGGGCAGAGGAATATGGAATCTTTGCAGCTGCGAAAGAGGGAGTAGCTGACCAGATGAAATATCACTCCGGTAAAATAATTTCACTTAACCCAGAATATGAAAATGGGGCAGGCTATTTTTTGCTAGGTGCCGTTCATTACAAGGCTCCATATATTCCGTTTATATTATCTTGGCCAAATAATAAAGAAGCTATTAAATACTTACGATTAGCC
Organism: uncultured bacterium; assembly: GCA_905478065.1. Taxonomy (GTDB): domain Bacteria; phylum Fidelibacterota; class Marinisomatia; order Marinisomatales; family UBA1611; genus TMED80. Next base: position 11,203 of record CAJQGZ010000021.1, read on the forward strand.
TATGATACTGGTGATGTTGAAATTGCTCAAATGGTATATTTATCTCAGGCTCTGCACAAAGGTAAAAGAAAAGATGAGGCTATTTTCCTTATTGAAAAAGCTATGAATGTAGAGCCATCAAAAGATAATTATGCATCAGATTGGGAATGGATAAAAAAAGCTAAAAATATATTTCATAAATATAAAAAGTAAATTTTTGTAAATGATATGTCAAATTTAAAAGAGACAAAAATAAACTCTAAAGTTGTTTATGAAGGTGACTTTTTAGATGTTAGGAAAGACAATGTTCTTCTTCCTAATGGAGAAAAAGGGAATCGTGAATGGATAAATCATCCTGGTGCTTCTGTCATAATACCTGTATTTCCTGATGGAAAAATTGCATTAATTAGGCAATTTAGATATGCGGTCGGTTCTGAGTTCATTGAGCTGCCGGCGGGTAAATTGGACCTAGGAGAAAATCCTTTAGAATGCGCAAAAAGAGAGCTTGAAGAAGAAATTGGTTATAAATCAAATAATATAGAATTCATTGCAAATATTCATCCTGCAATTGGATTCGCAAATGAAAAAATGAACTTATTTTTGGCTACAGACTTAGTTCAAACAAAACAAAATAAAGACGCAGATGAATTCATTGATTTAATTCCAGTTAATCTAGAAAAAGCATTAGAACTAGTTTGGTCCAATAAAATTACTGATGTAAAAACAATTATTGGAATATTATGGTATCAAAAAATTTGTAATAATGATTAATAAAAACAGATAAATAAAATGATAAAATTTCTATTAATTATTTTTTTCTTTACCATATTAAATGCTCAATCAAATATTGAGACCGTTGTGGTTGGAGATAGGGGTTATAATTTTGGTGGAATTTTTAATATTTATGATAATGGAGTTGATTTAGAGGCATTTGCTAATACAGAAAATAAATATGGCGTTTATGCAAATATATGGCTTGGTCAGATAGACTATTATACTAATACAAGGTTGATTTCAAATAACTCTTTTGGCATGAGCAACACTTTATTAAAGAACGTATCATTTGATTTTGGAATTGGCCAAAACATTACTTTTGAAAATCAAATGAAAAAATCTATAGAAATTTATATTGGTTTAGATATTAAAGATTTTTCCTTATACGCTTTTTTTGAAGATGAAAGTTTAGAATATGAGGCTTGGCTTAAACCAAACTTTGGTATTTTAAATGAAAAAAATTTTAATTTTTTATTATATAGCTCTTTTGATCAGAATGGATATGAAGCAAGTATTGATGTGTCTAGTCAATTAAATCAAAAATTAATTACAGGACTAATTTTTGGATATGAGGTCTTTAAAGAGACTGTAAATTATCAAAAAGGCGTTGACTTAAAAACATACAGCATAACGAATAACTACAATAGAGTATTCCTTTCTATATATTTAGGGCTTTTATATAGTTAATTTTTAAATGACAATAAATTCAGAAGATGTAAAAAGAAAAGCATTCGAGCTCGGGTTCCATAAGGTTGGTATTGCTAGGGCTGCTGAAACAAAAGCTGAAAATAAAAAGCTTAAGCAATGGCTTGATGAAAAAAAGCATGCTGAAATGGCTTGGGTTGAAAAAAGAAAAACAGAAAGAGGAAATATTTTTAATTATTTTTCTGAAGCTAGAACTGTGATCTCTTTAGGGATGAATTATTATGTTGGTAAAGATCAATCAGATTTAAAAAGTAATTATAAATTCAGTAATTATGCATGGGGGGATGATTATCATTCTGTTATAAAATCAAAAATCTTTTCCTTACTTGAGTTTATAAAGCAAAGTATGCCAACTGCTAAGGGTTTAGTTTGCGTAGACACTGCACCAATTATGGAAAAAGTTTGGGCTCAAAGAGCAGGGTTGGGCTGGCAAGGTAAACACACTAATTTAATAAGTACTGATTTCGGGAGTTGGCTCTTTTTAGGTGAGTTAGTGATTGATTTTGATTTAGATTTTGATAAACCATTTACAAAAGACCTTTGTGGTAGTTGTACGGCTTGTATAGATGCTTGCCCGACTCAGGCATTAGGCGAATATGTTTTAGATGCAAACAAATGTATAAGCTATTTAACGATTGAGCATCGAGGTGAATTTTCGGAAGAACAGAGCAATCTAGATGGTTGGATATATGGATGTGATATTTGTCAAGAGGTTTGTCCTTGGAATATTTCATTTTCAAAAATAAGCGAAGAGAAATATTTTGAACCAAGAAGTGATATTGTTAACAACACTAATCAAAAATGGGAAAATATGAATCAATCAGATTTTACTGCTACATTTAAAAATTCGGCAGCGAAGCGAACAAAATTAAATGGATTAAAAAGAAACATTAGTAATGTAAAAGAAGCTGATAAATGAACTAATGTTTTTTTACTGTCGATATATCGACTGATCCAATACCAACTGAAATTTCAATATTCATTGATGACCAACGTTTCTGATAGTCTTTACTTTCATATCTTCCTTCTCCTACCGATACTAAATCTTTCACATTAACAGAACTAAGCATATTTTGATTTATTGATAGATTGATATTTGTATTTGAGGGAAGTCTTAGCTCTAGAGACCCAACGCTGACTTCAATTTTTACAATAGCATCGTTGTTCACTGATCCAGACATATCTATTTCTGCAGATCCCATTCCCACGTCAAAAGTATATTTAGAAGAATTAAAATTCCCTAGTCCGAAGCTATTAAAGTCAGAGATACCAGTAGAAATATGAATATTGTCACAACTAATAATATTGGGTTTCTTAGATACAAGAGTAACATCGCTTAACCCACAGTCCATAATTAAATTAGAAATACGTATACCCGAAAAATCAATATCAACTTTACCTAATCCAAAGTTAAAATTCATATCAGTTTCAATTTTTGTTGGTAAATGAAAATTAATCTTATAATTATCATTTCCTTTATTAATCAAATTGCTTAGCGTGCTTGCGGAAGCACTAGAACTATTTGGTTTTACCTTTAGATCTAATTTTGCAATATTATTTTTATCTGAAAACTTTAACTGTGGCTCTGGCATTTCAGCGTTATAAAATATATCACCGTTAACGACATATCGATTATTGCTTGGCCTAATTTTTAAATTTCCAATACTGCAATCAAAATAGACTCGAATAGCATCATATTTTTCTAATTTATATTGATATTCTAAAGACTTTATATTTTTTGAATCGCCATATATAAATAGGGATATAAGAAAAAAGGTTATTAGAAATCGAAGATTCAATTAAGTCTAATATCAATCAGTATATATTGATATAGGTCCATAATTAGATGATAGGTTGCAATTTATTGTACCTTCTTTTATTTTACCTAGTGCCACTACCTTGGCGGCTAAAAACTCCTCTTCAAGTGGTATCTCTGAATTGATAGCACTTCTTGTTTCTAGATTATGGCATTGGGAGTTTATGTTATATGGTAAACCTGAAGGTAAGCGAATTGAAATTGAACCACGCTTTGTAATTAAATCAATTGAATGGTCAGTTAAAAATGAGTTGTATCCTTTATTAATTAGAATATCTCCAAATTCAGAGTTAACATTTACTCTACCAAAAAGATTTGCGCCATTTATATTTCCAAAATTTGTGTTACAATTAACATTGCCTATAATATTATTTAAATTAATTTGGCCCTTTCCTGTAAAAATTGTCATAGAACCATGTAGGTCATTGACGTCAATATTTCCAATATCAATTTTGGCGGTAAGGTCTGATTTACAATTGGTGATTTTAAGGCTACCTACATTTATATTAATTTCGCAAAGATCACCTTCAAAGTTTGAAATTAGAGTTTCTCCTAATGTAGTACTAGATATGAGCTTTCCCCGAGCGCCATTAATGATAATATTACCATTCTCAATATTTGTTATTGTGTTTGAACTACAATCAAATATCTCTATGTCTCCACTAATTACATTTAATTGAACAGAACCAGATAGTTTCTTTGCGATAATATTACCGTCCTTAGTGTTAAAATTAATATTACCTGATAAGTTGGCTAATTTTGAATCGGTACTCTCTGATTTTATAGCCAATGTACCTCTTAGTTTACTTATTGATAAGTCACTATTTTTTATTTCACCTCTTATATTTGAATTAATTGGAAGGTGTAAATCGATTTTTGAAATAATTTTATGATCATACTTATCTGATACTTTTTTTATACGGATTATTTTCTCATTTTCATCATGATAAACATTTATTTGACTATTTCGAAGTATAGAAATAGCATTTTTATTGCTAAGGGCATGGACCTTATTATCAATGATTAAATGTGTTCCTGACCCAGCATGGCCAATAATATTTATAAAACCATTTATTTTTTCTAAAATAAATGTGTAAGCACCATTATCTAATACTTCATCAAAGCTATACTCGACTGCAGACCTATAAAGATTTTTTTCTTCTTCTTGAACAAAAATACCTTGAGAGAACGAATAAGAAAGGAGTAGCCATAAGCTTAGTGTGAATTTCATATATTAAATAATGTTTATACTCCTGATAAAAGTTTAATTAAAAAACCTTACAGATTTGTTTCTGCAACTGTCCTTTTCACAGCGTCCAGAGTATTAGCTAAGTCTGATTTTTCTTCATCTGTAAGACTGAATTCTATTATTTTTTCAATTCCACCAGATCCAATTACTGTTGGCACGCCAATAAAGTAACCATCTATTCCAAATTCCCCTTCACAAAGTGCTGCGCTAGGGATAACTCTTTTTTTATCTTTTAGATAAGATTCAGCCATTTCAATAGCACACTGGGCAGGAGCATAAAATGCAGATCCATTACCGAACAGTTTTACCAGCTCTCCACCAGCAAATCTAGTTCTATCTTCGATTTCTTTAAGTCTTTTTGCATCAATCAAATCTGTTACTGGAACCCCTCCAATGGTTGCTAATCGTGTTATTGGCACCATACTATCTCCATGGCCTCCTAATACCATACAACTAACATCTTGCGCAGAAAGTCCAGTTTCCATAGCTAAAAACGCGCGAAATCTACCTGAATCTAGAGCACCAGCCATGCCAACTACTTTGCTTTTATCAAAACCAGATACTTTATGAAAAGCATATACCATAGCATCTAAAGGGTTTGATATAACAATTACAAACGCGTTTGGTGCATATTTTTTAACATTAGAGGCTACATCTTTTATAATACCAAGATTAATTGACATTAAATCTTCTCTATCCATTCCAGGTTTTCTTGGGATACCAGCCGTAATAATGACAACATCTGAACCTTTAATGTCACTGTAATCCGAAGTCCCAGATAATTCAGAATCATACCCATCATGTGGTCTTAGTTGCATGATATCTAATGCTTTGCCTTTAACCATACCTTCGGATTGAGGAATATCAAATATAACCACATCGCCAAGTTCTTTCTGAGCGGCTATGAGAGCTAAGTTTCCACCAATTTGTCCACCACCGATCATTGTTAATTTTTTTCTACCCATGATTATATTTCTCCATTATTTTATTGAAAGGCCTATTAGAAGCTATGAATATTATTTTATAACAAAAAAGCCTCACAATAGTGAGGCTTTAATTATTTTTACTGTACCAAAAAAATCTAATGTTAGATTACTATGTTTACAACTTTTCTATCTCTACCTTTGCGTTTAAACTCAACTATTCCATCTTTCAAAGCAAATAAAGAATCATCATTTGCTCTTTTAACATTTGTACCAGGGTGAACCTTAGTTCCGCGCTGTTTAAGAATGATTGAACCGGCTAAAATTGATTGCCCATTTCCTACTTTTAATCCAAGACGTTTTGCATTAGAGTCTCTTCCGTTTCTTGAACTACCTTGACCTTTTTTATGTGCCATGAGATTTACTTATCTTCTTTTTTAGGTTTAGCTGCTGGTTTAGCTGCTGGTTTAGCTGCTGGTTTAGCTGCTGGTTTAGCTGCTGGTTTAGCTGCTGGTTTAGCTTTCGCAATTTGAATATTTTGAACTTCTAAGTTAGTATACCATTGTCTATGACCATTTTTACGAGCATACCCTTTTCGTCGCTTCTTTTTGTAGACCAAAATTTTTCTCTCTCTGCCATGATCAATAACTGTAGCGGTAACTTTTGCACCAGCTACTTTTGGACTGCCAAAACTTGTAGA
>CAJQGZ010000022.1 GCA_905478065.1 uncultured bacterium
ATCATCATAAGAGCTTGTAAAATAAACATGCTCAACTGCTCTTTCACCAAGCTTAGCGTTATATACATCTACACTGCTAAAATCATTTTCAAGTAAAGCACTCCTAAAAGCGATATACGTTTCTTTCGAATAGCGAAGCGATTCTCCCATGTTAGATAAATTTTGATCAATAACGCTTAATACGGCGCTAGCCGCTGCATCAGCTGTTGTGGAATGCCCAAGCTGATTTTGATAATCATCATCAACATTATTATAAAATTGGTTTGTTTTAAGAGGACTATCATCGTAGTTCCATACAGCAAGATCGCCAGTGTTTTGATCCACTGGATAAGCAGCGAACGAGTTTGTCTGCCATGATGTACTACCAGGATTAAATTCACTAGCTTGATCAACGCCAATATCAATTAAGTCCCTTGCGCTAGCCAACGTCCAAGCTGTCGCCTCAGATTCAACAGACGTCAGCACAACCGTCATATCTGTATTTAGTTTTATCCATTGACTTTGGTTCCAGCTATTATCAATTGCAAATGCACTTGTACTTGCATTGTAAACATATCTTGAAGATGCTTTAATGGTATAAGAAACAGAAGATTGACCAGCATCAGTTATCGTAAATACTAAATAAGCAGAAATAGCCTCTCCCGATTGATAAAAAGAAGATTTGTCTCGAATAGTCAACGAGATTCCATCAGCATCGACAGCGTAATAAGAGGCAAGTTCAGGATGAATTGTGTAAGTACCAGAGAGGCTGCTTGTGGCAAGTGAAGAAGTATTCATATCTAGAATTTGAAACATAGATTGCAGCGCATCTCCATAAGTAGCAGTTCCATCTTTTAAATAGCTTACATTACCTACAGCTAAACTACCTTTGATATCTGAGCCTACTTTTAAGCAGTATGATCCGGTATTATCAATCATAATAACATGAGCTCTGTTTTCAACAGCAGTTACTGAAACTGGAGTCCATAGCTTATTAGTCGCATCCGACATTATCGAACTGAAAGATTTTGGAGCATAAATATCAGCACCAAAGCATATAGCCAGAAAAGTAAAAATGAATAAATTTGGTTTGATTTTGTACATAACTGTCCTTTGTTTACTAGCTCATTGTTATATAGTTATAGATTGGTTTAAAGTTATTTTTATCCAGTAAAAAACCCCACTAAAAGTGAGGTCTCTCGAAAAGTACCGCGGAAAGGGCTCGAACCTTCACGCACAATGTGCACTAGATCCTAAATCTAGCGTGTCTACCAATTCCACCACCGCGGCATACACTAAAATTATAAAAAAAGGGCACTATCATGTGCCCTTTTTAATTAAAAAATCTTAAGTACTATTTCATTAATACCATCTTCTTTGTAAATACTTTAGCTCCAGCTGTAAGTCTGTAAAAATACATACCAGCACTCAATGAATTACCACTATCATCGACACCGTACCAGACAGCTACTTTCCTACCGGCGGTTTCATTTTTATTTACAATCGTTTTTACTTTTTTACCAACAACGTTGTAAATCGAAAGGTCTACATGACCCTGACCGGCTAAATCATAGGTGATAACAGTTGAAGGGTTAAATGGGTTCGGATAATTTGCATGCAACGTATACTCCGAAGGCAAACTTGTTTCTCCATTAGCTGAAAGAGTACTGTTAGTAAATAAGCCCAGACCCTGAGAAGCGGCCGTTATCGAATTCGCACCAGCATCTCCTCCACTTACTTCTTCAAAAAGTAGCATAACATTTGGGTTATTTATATTTTGAGACATTTGAACATTTACTTTTATTATTGGACCGTCACCTTCAGGAATTCCACCAGTAAAGTCATATCCAAGAAAATAAAAGTTCTCATTATTAGAGTCTTCACCCGTGCTTCCGTCAATAATTCCATTTGCAAATCTACCAACGGCTTCTACAGAAGTAACCGTTAGATACTCTGGAGCATCTTCAATTTCAAAAGACATAGTACCAACTGTTTCTGTATTCGTCATGTGAACTTCAAAAGAGCCCTCACCCCCTGGAGTTAGTAGACCTTCTACGTTGTGGATACTGTAAGAAACTGGAGGCGCACCTATATAAACTTCTGAAGGTAAACCAACAGATATCATAGGCTGATTATAAGCATCGGACAAAATCATCTCTCCATATTCAACATCAACAATAAAATCTTCAGGAGATCCAGGAAGGACATCTATTAAAACCTCGCCTAAGTACCAGTATCCTGGAGGTACAGGATTACTAAGAGTGTTATCAAAAAGTAATAGTGTAAATGTATTACCAAGTTGTTGAGAAGAAACTGACCAAGTGCTTAAGTCTAGTAAATCAGTTACTTGTAGACCCGACCCGCTTACGAATGGCGGATCAGCAACAAATTCAACTTGAATTCCATAAACATCTTGTGTATTTACTAAGCACATTGATGAGCTTAGCTGAGCACCAGGCGCTGCGTTTCCATCAGTTAACATAATATATTGCGTTTCAATTCCCACTTCATAAGCTGCAGTTTCTGCTGTCCAGTTTAATTGTACTGGTGGGTTACTAGTGTCTTGAATCTGAACATCTGTCATTGTAAGTGTTAAAGTCTGAGCTTGGTCTCCTTGAGGTCGAACGACGACTCTACATACAGGGCCATTACCTGGCTCAAGAGCAGCTGCACCCGCTAGAGGTCCAAAGCCTGCAATTGAAATTTTTCCATTATCATCTAATAATGAAAA
>CAJQGZ010000023.1 GCA_905478065.1 uncultured bacterium
TTTATTTAAAGTTTGAACCTCAAAATATTTACATTTCTAGTTATTTCTTCCGATAGTTCTTTTCAATAAAAACATAAAATTTTAAATCAAAGATACCTACCGACCTATCAAACGGGGTATGCCCCCCTACTTTCGTTGAGTTAATGAATTGGATTTAGGTAGCGTGTCCATACAGAGCGTGTCCATATTATGATTATAAATGACATACTTAGATAAGGTGTGGCAGATATGCTATACATCCATAAAAACAAAAACCCCCGTCAATAAACGAGGGTTTCTGAGAAGTGGGCGTTGAGAGATTCGAACTCCCGACATCTGCCTTGTAAGGGCAGCGCTCTGACCAGCTGAGCTAAACGCCCAATATGTACGATAATATTAAGAAATATTACTCTATTTAGCTTTAGTATTTTTCCTGTTCTTTGCAATCTTTGGCAATGCGACCTTTAAAACATCCCAGATTTCTTTCGCAAAATGAAATTTAATATCTTTAGATACGTTTTCAGGTACATCTTCAATGTCTTTTTGATTTAAGTAAGGTAATATGACCTCTTTAATACCAGCCCTATGAGCAGCGGTAACTTTTTCTTTTACACCACCAATCGGCAAGACATTACCTCTAAGTGTTATTTCACCAGTCATTGCCACTTTGCTTTTAACAGGGACACCAGTTATAAGAGAGACTAATGATGTTATCATGCTAACACCTGCTGAGGGACCATCTTTCGGAATAGCTCCTGCTGGAACATGGACATGCAAATCAAGTTCTTCGTTAAAATTTGACTCAATTCCAAAATCATTCGCATGCGCTCTAACATATGTCATGCCTGCAGTTGCTGACTCTTTCATTACATCTCCTAATTGACCTGTCAGGGTTAACTTACCCTTACCCTTCATTTTTGAAGACTCAATAAAGAGAATATCGCCCCCAGCAGCAGTCCAAGCTAAACCTGTGACGACTCCTGGTTCTGTCGCTCTTTCTGCTAGATCAGAATAAAATTTAGAGGCTCCTAAATAGTCTTGAACTTTCGATTTAGTTACCTTTATATTTTTTTCTTTATCTTCAACAATATCCCTAGCAACTTTTCTCAACACATTTGCTATTTCCCTCTCGAGCTGTCTAACACCTGCTTCTCTAGTGTAAGAACTAATTAATTCCTTAATCGAGTTATTATCCATTGATACTTCTGACTTAGTAAGTCCGTTTTCTTTTACTTGTTTCGGTATTAAATGCTTTTTTGCTATTTGAAGCTTTTCATCCTGAATATATCCTGAAAATTCTAGCATTTCCATTCTATCTCGTAAAGCAGGTGGAATATTCCCATAATTATTTGCAGTCGCAATAAACATAACTTTACTCAAATCAAAATCAAGCTCAAGATAGTGATCATTAAAAGAATGATTTTGCTCAGGGTCTAGAACTTCTAACATCGCTGAGGATGGATCACCCCTATAATCTGATCCTAATTTATCCACTTCATCCAACATAAATACGGGATTATTTGTTCCTGCTTTTTTAATGTTTTGAATTATTCTTCCTGGAAGAGCGCCAATATAAGTTCTCCTATGCCCTCTAATTTCTGCTTCGTCTCTTACACCACCTAAAGATAACCTTATAAACTCTCTCCCCATTGCCCTAGCTATAGATTTACCTAATGATGTTTTACCTACTCCAGGAGGACCACCAAAACATAATATAGGACCTCTAACACTACCATCCGGGTTTCTTTTCTGTTTTAAGTTTCTAACAGCTAAATATTCAATAATTCTATCTTTAACTTTTCCTAATCCATAATGATCATGGTCAAGAATTTTTAAGGCCTCTTCTAAATCTACTCTATCCTCTGATGATTTACTCCATGGGAGATCTACAATCCATTCTATATAGGTTCTTGAAACATTGTACTCAGGAGACTGGGTAGGAATTCGGGACAACCTATCTAATTCTTTCATAGCCACAGATTCAGAAGCTTCTGGCATTTTCGCAGCTTTAATTCGCTCCTCTAATTCTTTAGTTTCTACTGTCCCTTCGTCTTCACCGAGTTCTTTTTGAATTGCTTTCATTTGCTCTCTGAGATAATACTCTCTCTGAGTTTTCGCAATTTCATCATGAACTTCAGTTTGAATCTCTTCGCCAAGCTTAATTCTTTGTGTCTCTCTATTAATAATCGAATTTGCTTTTTCTAATCTACTTTTTATATTGACTTCCTCAAGAATTTCTTGCTTCTCTTGGTTCGATAAAGTCATAAGAGAAATAGCTCGATCAACTAATCTGTTCGCCTTTTTTATATTAGATAACATGCCTGTATGTTCTTCCGTTAGGTTCGGAGCAACTTTAATAAGGTCTGAAAAAGATTTTCTAAAGTTTTCAGTAATACCATCAATTTCTAATTCATCTACTATTGGATCGTCATTTACTTTACTTGCAACAGCTTTAAAGTATGGTTCTTTACTCAAGTAATCTAAAATTTTAACACGGGCGATACCCTGAACAATAGCTGATTTACTATTATCAGGCATCGCAAAAACCTTAAGAACAGTCGCTAAGGTTCCATATGAGTAGAGGTCCTCAGTATTTGGATCTTCGATTGAACCATCTTCCTGCGCAACAACAATTATATATTTTTTCTTTTCAAGCTCAATGTCAGATATGAGTTTTAGTGATTTTTCTCTTCCAATATAAATCGGAATAACCTGCTGGGGAAATAATACCGTATTACGCAATGGCATAACAGCATACTCCTCGGAGCCTTCAATATTTATGTTTTCGATGTCTTTTTCTGATAATTTATCAGCCATGATAATCCTATATTTTTGTTACTATCATTTGACAATCATTATGCCATGATATAATGTATTTAATTTTAGTCATTTAATATAACTAACTATGCAATTATGGCGTATAAAACATAATCATATTGTCTGAAAGAGCTTTCCGAATTATCTTCTTATGATTCGAGCTTGTTCATCTGCGTGATAAGAGCTACGAACTAGAGGCCCAGACTCGATAACATCAAAGCCTATTTTCAAACCAAAATTTTTATAATTTTTAAACTCTGTATCAGAGACGTACCGCTGTACTTTAAGATGCTTTCCAGTTGGTTGTAAATACTGCCCAATTGTAAAGATAGAGACCCCAGCATAATATGTTTCTTCCATTGTTTTTAGAACTTCATCAAAAGTTTCACCTAGACCAACCATAATACCCGTTTTTGTTCGTAATCCATAGTTTGCCGAACTTCTAAGCACATTTAAACTTCTTTGCCAATTAGATTGGGTTCTTACCTCTTTACTTATTCTTTCAACGCATTCTACATTATGACTAAATATTTCAGGATTAGCGCGAAAAACTTTTTCCAATGAAGCACTGTGACCTTGAAAATCAGGTGTCAGGACTTCAACCGTACACCCTGGAACATTCTTATGTATTTCTTCAATTGTTTTAGCCCAAATTGATGAACCATAATCATTTTTTATATCATCTCTGTCTACACTAGTAATAACGACATGATTTAAATCCATCTTTTTGACTGCCATCGCAGTCCTATATGGCTCTAATGGATCATCCCAAGATGGTTTACCAGTTTTAACAGCACAAAATCCACAAGCTCTTGTGCAAGTATCTCCAAGTATCATAACCGTAGCTGTTCCTCTATTCCAACACTCGTATATATTTGGACAATTGGCTTCAGCGCATACAGTATTTAAATTATAATTTTTAACAACATTATTGACAAATTTATAATTCTCTCCTATTTGGAGCTTAATCTTTGGTTTGTGAGGTTTTTGTATTAATTCTGACATTAAAGAATATTTTCAAAGTTAAAATTTTCTAAAATATTTTTAATTTTTGACAAAAATAAAGCTCCTCCTGCACCATCAATTAATCGATGGTCAAAACCCAGAGAAAGCATCATCATCTGCCTAATAGCTATAACATCTAAATCATTTTTCTCTATTACTACAGGTTGCTTTTTAATTACCCCAGTACCTAAGATACCAACGTTAGGTTGGTTTATGATAGGAGTTCCTATTGTCGCACCAAATACCCCAAAGTTAGATAAGGTAAAAGTTGAGCCTTGTAAATCATCAGGATTAATAGCTCTCTCTCGAGTTTTTTGCACAATAGCATTTAAATCACGACATATACCCAGCAAATTTTTCTCATCACAATTATTAATGCTAGGGACCATTAAACCACCATCAACTGAAACAGCTATGCCCATATTTATTTGTGGATGTTGAATGACTAAATCGCCATCAAGAGATGAATTTAATTCAGGCATTTCATTTAAAACTTTTGCTAATGAAAAAATTATAAATGGTGTTATAGTAAGGTTAAACCCTTCTTTAGAGCGAAAAGAAGCCTCCTCTCTCTTGACAAAATTAACTATGTCCGTCATATCTACTTCATTCATAATATGTACATGCGCAGAAGTATTCAAACTATAACGCATATGCTCTGATATTCTTTTCCTCATATTATCTAGTTTATCTGTTTTACTGTTTGAAGCAAATTCAAAACTTAATGAAGACTCTTTTGGCAATTGCATTGAACTTTTGTCGATCAATCTATTACCAGAGGATAAGTACATTTCTAAATCTTTTTTTGTAATTCGATTTAACTTCCCAGTACCCTTAATTAATGCCAGTTCACTAAAGCTAATACCTTCTTGGTTCGCCAATTTAGTGACTGCCGGAGAAAGGATAGGCCCTTTAGTTGAGCTTGATATATTAAAAGATTTTTGTTCATTTTGAATTTGAACATCTTTTTCTTTTACTACTTTTTCAGGCTTTTCAATAGGCTTTTGATCTTTGGGGACTTCTGAACTTTTTTCTAAATTTACTGACTTGGAATCTGTTTCTATTCTGGCAATCACTTCTCCAACATCTACAACATCATTCGGCTCTGCCATTATCATCGTAATGACACCACTGCTTGGAGATGGGATCTCAGAGTCAACTTTATCAGTTCCTATCTCAAGCAATGTTTCATCTTGCTCAATTTCATCCCCAATTTTTTTATACCACTCAAGTATCGTACCCTCAGTAATACTTTCACCCATTTTAGGCATCACTACATCAATAACCATCTAATACTCCAACAATTCTTTGATAGCACTTGCTATATCTTCAGTTTGAACTAAAACATTTTCTTCTAAAAACCAATTATATGGCACTGGACTATCTTTTGAAGCTACCCTTCGAACAGGACCATCTAAATACTCAAAATATTTATCTGCAATGATTGAACATATTTCTGAACCCGGACCATTTGTGATATTATCCTCATAGACAACTAGTGCTTTACCTGTTTTGGTAATTGATTCTTTGATCATATCATAATCAATGGGATTAAGGGTTCGAAGATCAATAATTTCTACAATATCTTCACTCAACTCGAGGCTTTGAATCGCATCTAAACTTTTTTGAACCATTGCCCCCCAACATATTAAAGTTATGTGAGCCCCTTTAGAAATGTAACTAGCTTTACCAAACGGCAAAATATAGTTTTTACCAGGTTCTTCTGTAGAGGCGTAGGGCTGACGATATAATCCTTTGTGTTCCATGAATATTACTGGATCTTTCATTCTGCAAGCCATCTTCAATAATCCTTTAGCATCTCGAGCATTTGAAGGATAAGCTATGTAAATACCTGGCATGTGTATAAAATACCCATCAATTGATTGACTATGACACAATGCACCATGAATATATCCACCCACCGGCACTCTAATAACTATGGGAGCACTCCAATTGTTGTTTGACCTGTACCTCATGACAGAGACTTCATTGCGAATCTGCATCATAGCCGTCCATATATAATCTCCAAACTGAATTTCAACAACAGGCTTATATCCAGTGACGGCCATCCCAACCGCTGTACCAATGATGCTAGACTCAGCTAACGGTGAGTTAAAAACTCTTTTTTTGCCAAATTTAGTTGAAAGGCCTTTAGTTGCCGTAAAAACACCTCCCTTAGGATCAGCAATATCTTGTCCAAAAATGACCATACGATTATTTTTTTCCATTTCTTCATGAAGAGCGTGGTTAATTGCGTCCACTATAACTACACTATCGGATATCTTTGTTAATTTAGTTTCCGATTTTATCGTATCTTCGCTAAAAACATACCTCAGGGCTGTTTTTTTATCTGGGTGACTTTGTAGCTCAGCCCAAGATGCGTCTAAAGCAATTTGTTCTTTTGCTTTTGCTTCAATTTTTTCTGCATCTTTTAATGAAAAAATACCTTCATCAATACAATTTTTCTTGAATAAGATAATAGGGTCACGATCAAGGTCTTTTTTCAAGGCTTTATCGCTTCTATACTTTCTTTGGTCATCAGAACTTGAGTGAGGCAGCAGCCTAACCACATTTGATACAATGACTGACGGGCCTTTTCCTCTTTTAGCCCTTTCAACTGCTTGTTTAAATGCAAGATGTGATTCAAAGAAATTAGTGCCATCTACTTCATATTTTGATAAATTTTCATAACCACTTACCAGTGAGTACACCGAGCCCGCAGTCTGTTCTGAACGGTGGGTACTTATCGCATATTCATTATCTTGGATATGAAATATGACAGGAGCTTTTTCCCTCCCAGCCCAATTAAGAGCTTCATGGAAATCACCTTGACTAGTAGTCCCCTCGCCTGATGAGACGTATACCACTTCTTTTGAATTGTCTAATTTTCTAGATAAAGCACACCCAACAGCTTGAAGATATTGTGTTCCTGTCGCACTAGACTGAGAAACAATTCTTAATTTCTTATTGCTGTAATGCATCGGCATTTGCCTTCCACCAGATGCTGGGTCATCTGCCCTAGCAAGAAATGATAATAAATGCTCTTTTATAGTTACTCCGAGCGTAAGTGTATATGCACCATCTCTATAATAAGGATAAGACCAATCTTTTTCTTTTTTGAACGTTAATCCTGCCGCAACTTGAGCAGCTTCGTGCCCGGAACAACCCATATGAAAAAAGCCTTTCCCCTGCTTTAATAAAATAAGCATCTTATTGTCGAGTTCCCTCGCTAAAACCATAAGGCCATATATGTCCATTAATTGTTTTTTTGTAAACCCGTTTAACCTAGCCATTAGTTTTTAAAGCCCACAAATCTGTTTTTAAAATAATCAACCATTTTTATTTTTACTTCCGCCATGCTTGGAACTTCTTCTCCCATTATCATAGCCATAGATGTCACACCATACCCTTCAATTCCACATGGGACTATATCTTGGTAGTACTTTAAGTCGGGATTAATATTTAGGGAAAAACCATGCATGGTGACCCATCTGCTTATTCGAACACCCAAGGCAGCTATTTTATGGTTTTTAACCCATGTCCCAGTAAGTCCTTTTTTGGTCGATCCTTCTATTCCATATTCTTTAAGAACATCAATCATAAGCTGCTCTAATTCTCGCATGTACCATGTTATGCTACGTTTATAAAAGCTTAAATCTACTATGGGGTACCCAACGAGTTGCCCGGGACCATGGAAAGTAATATTTCCTCCTCGGTCAGTTTGAATGACCGAAACACCTTCCCTTTTTTTAAGTATGTGCTCCCTAGAAGCATTTTTTCCTAATGTATAAACAGCCGGATGCTCAACTAATATTAATTGATCTTCAATTTCACCCAAAATTCTTTTTTCTTGGAGTTCTTTTTGAAGGTTCCAAGTGTCTTTAAATTCTGAAGTACCAAGATCAATTATGTTGTATGCAATTGCCAATTTTATTTTCTATTCAAACCAATAATTGATAAAAATTCTGTTCTGGTCCTGTCAGATTCTCTAAATTTTCCAAGCATCGAAGACGTAGTCGTTAAACTATTTTGTTTTTCAACACCCCGCATTTGCATACACATGTGCTGACCTTCCATGATAACTGCAGCACCAACTGGATCTAAAATATTCATAACAGTTTCTGCTATTTGTCTAGTCAATCGTTCTTGAACTTGCAATCGTCTTGAAAACATATCTATTATTCTAGGTATCTTTGAAAGCCCTACTACTTTGCCACTAGGTAAATAAGCTACGTGAGCTCTTCCAAAAAAGGGTAATAAATGATGCTCACATAAACTAAAGAATTCAACGTCTAGGACAACAACCATGTCTTTAGCCTCTTCATTAAATATAGCATTATTTATAATACTATGGATATCTTGATTATAGCCTTTAGAAAAAAATTCCCAAGCCTTGGCAACTCGAGACGGAGTCCTAACTAGACCCTCTCTCAATGGGTTTTCTCCTATCTGTTTTAAAAGTTCGTGAGTAAGATCTTCAATATTTTTATTTTGCACTTTCTAATTCCTTTCATCACTCTTTTGCAATATCTATCTTGCCCTTAAGAAGATAAATAATTC
Source organism: uncultured bacterium (assembly GCA_905478065.1). Classification (GTDB taxonomy): domain Bacteria; phylum Fidelibacterota; class Marinisomatia; order Marinisomatales; family UBA1611; genus TMED80. The sequence goes on from CAJQGZ010000023.1 coordinate 8,362, forward strand.
CATAAATTATTGGCGTATCAATTAAGGCAACCAATACTTTGAAAAGCCATCCCATCATCCATAAACCATAAAATCGCTCCCATTCAATTACTCCAGCTAAACAGAGAATTACCAAAATAACAGATGTGTCCACAAGCTGAGAAAAAATGGTAGAAGCATTATTTCTAAGCCATAAATGCTTGCCTTTAGTAAGACGCTTCCAAAAATGGAATATTCTCACATCTATTAATTGTGCAGTTAAATATGCTACCATAGATGCAAAAAAAGCAGGGCCAGTAAGGCCAAAAACTTTTGTAAATGTCATGTCATCTATCGGAGACCATTCCACAGCAGAAGCATTCACAGAAACAAGTACCAATAAAGTCGTAAAAACGCTTGCAAAAAACCCAGATACTACTACTTGATTAGCACGCTTCTGACCATAAAGCTCAGAGATTAAATCTGTAACTAAAAAAGTTACTGGATATGCAATGATCCCTACGGAAAGCTCAAAATTTATGCCTAGAAAATTCCATGTAAAAAACTTTTGAAAAATCAGATTGCTTGCTACGAGAGAAGCAATAAAAATCCCGGTTAAAACTAAATAGAATTGATTTTTGAAATTATTGTTATGCAGGTCCATAGTAATCTGTGTGAATGGAATGAGTCTCTACTAACCTTAATCGATGTAAAGTGCAATCAGTAATGTCATCGCATATTTCTTGCCATATCCACAATAAAATATTTTCGGAGGAAGGTTGCTTATCTTTAAACCACTCAACATCTATTTCAATTTGAGAGTGGTCTAAAACATTAATTACTTTTTTTTTAACTACCTTGCTGAGATTCTGCAAATCAACCAACCAACCAGAACCAGAATCAATAGGACCCGTTACAGAGATTTCAAGTATATAATTGTGTCCATGCGTGTTGTAGTCCTTGCCAAAGACCTCAAGATTTTTTTCTTCACTCCAAGAATCATTTCCATACTTATGAGAAGCACAGAAGTGATATTTTTTTGTTAAAACTGGGTGACTCATATTTTTATTTTTGCCTTCCATATACTTGTATTATGCAAATATTTATTGTCTAAATCTAACTTTTTTAGCTAAAATAGGCCAAAACTAAATTTAAGTTTATTTTTTTTATAAAATACAACTAACTAGTTAATTCATTAATCAACTTCGGTAAATTCTTTACCAAACTTGATTTTGTAAGTACCAGGTCACAACCAGCTGTCTTTATTTTTTTTAAGTCCCGCGCTTTTAACTCTTCCATAGAGGCAATAATTTTTAACCCATGTCGCTTTAATTCAGATACTAAACCGACAGAAAAAAAGACATCTTGATCTAAATCAATAATAGCTAATAATGATTCTTCTAAAAAATCATCAGGGCTAGTATTTTCATCGCAAAACTCAACATTCATTTCAGCGTCTACACACGCGCTAGAAACTTTTGACCCTAATTCGAAATCTTTAATAAATAATAAAATATTTTTCATAAAATTTAAATTTTTGGGATTATTTCCCAATTGAATTCATTATTAGAATTTAGTCCACCATACTCTTTTTCAACTATATCTAATTCTAATAACAGTTTACTTGCATCTATACCACGATGGATATTTTTAAAATCCATAAATTTTTCTTTGCACTTGTTAAGTAAACTCTTAGCACCTTTTAAATTATTATTTTCTAGATGAACAAAGCTAACGCTCAGTTGGATTAAACCTTGAATGAATTTTCGATCCTCAAGGTAAAAGTCTGACCACAATTCCTCCCAAGACTCATGTGCTTCAAAATAATCACCAGACCTATAATGCTGAAGACCTTCGTTAAATAGGCTTTCTATTTTTTCTTGATCACTCACTTATTTTCACAATGTTTTTGATGCAGTAATATTTCCCTTTCATATCAATTGTACAAGCTTGATAAAAGGGGTCGTGTTCAAAAAATAATATCCATTCTTCCTCATACATTTTTTTTAACAACTTACTTTTCTCTGACATCGTTTTTGCTGGATGCAAATCATAAGCCATAACCCAAGGAACGGGTAAATGAGCATGTGTTGGAAAAATATCAGCGCCATAAAATAACTTTTTATTACTATCTGAAATTATAGGATGCATCAATCCATTCGTATGTCCATATGTAAAAAAAATATCAATACCATCTAAGAATTGTTCATCTACTAATTTAATCATATTATTTTTTTCTAATACTTCCCAGTCTTTGCTAATGAAACTACCCTGATCTTTTACACTTGGCTGATTCGCAAGAGCCCAATTATCTTTACTTATCCAGTATGTCGCATTTGGAAAAGTTGGTTCTATAATATCGTTTTGATAAAATGTATTCCCACCAATATGGTCAAAATGCAGATGAGTACAGATTACGTCTGTGATATCATCCGTTTCAAAACCGCTTTTTTTTAAAGATGATAAAATATTATACTTACTAAAATCTATATTATACATATCTAGGTACTTTTTTGCCCATTTAGAACCATTGCCAGTGTCGATTAATACTTTTCTATTATCAGTAACCATTAATAAAGATCTCGTTACCATATCTACTCTGTTTAGTCTATCAGGCGATAATTTTTCTTTCCATAAAGTTTTTGGGATAATACCAAACATCGCACCCCCATCTAAGCTAAACTCGCTTGTCTCAATACTGTATAAATCATACTGACCTATCTTCATGATGATAACAAATCCTTTATGTAAAAATTAAACGCTTCATTACCACTTTTATTCTTTAAATATCTTAAAGCATCTAATGTAATAATATCTCTTGATTTTTTTTCAACTGAACTCTTATTTATAATAATTGATTCAGCAATCTTCACAAAATCATTATATTGAACTCTATCCTTTAAAAAAATCTGTTTATTTTTTTCATCAATTATACTCTGATCTAAAAATTTTATATCAAGCCACGAAGAAATTTCTCTTTGATAGCTACTAATTCGCACATAGTCACCTTCCCAAATTCTTATCATTGCAGAATATTTTATTATATCATCAATATTATCATGATTTAAAATTATTTTTATCAAATTCATGGGGTTTATAGTTTTTCTTTTGCTCGGTCTTGGAAGAGCGTCTTTTTTTAAAAAACTGATTAAACAGGAGGCATATGTCCAAACATGGGATTTATTTTGTTTGAAATTAAAGGCTCTTAATAAATGGAATATCATTAATCCATTTATATCAATATTTTGAAGTCCAAGGTCTGCTATTGTTTCAATAATTGAATGCGACCTATCGGAAGCATAATATATTTTCAACATCATTTCTTCAACCTCATCCCAACTACCAGATTGAATAGCATCTTCAAAGGCACCAACAAAAACTGATGGAATAATACTCTCACTGTACGTTACATCTAATTTTTTATTGTAATCTACAATTTCATTTTCTAAACATATATCTAAACAATATTTTAGTAAAATTTTGGAGGGTGTTGACTTATTATCCCCAATAATATTTTTTATGGAATTTATAGTCATTATTGGGTGTGACTGCTTCTCGTTTTTGTATTTTATAGATGCAGCTGTGAATAATACTTCATCTAAAAAATATATAAGGTCTTTCCCTCCCTTTAAGGCATCTTCTAAATATGAAAAAGATTTTTCGGCATCACCTTTAAGCAAGTGGCTAAACAAAGAATCATGACCCATCTAGACTATGACTTCTTTTTATAACGGCCTAGATAATAAAATAACTGTAGTGAAAAACCCGTTGCTCTTGAATACTCTGAAGGAGCACCAGAACCTTTTCCAGGGAACATCGGGTCATAATCATTATACCTCCCGTCATATGATGAATCTAAACGAGTGGAAGTCTGCCAATCCTCGCCAGTGACATTCCACTTCGAGTCAAAAACTTTTGACAATGGCATCGCATTAAAATCGTGGTAATAACCAATCTCGTATCCAAATTTTTCAGAAATTTTACCACCCCTCAAAAACCCTAGACGCATACTTGATTTTCCATCAGGTGTAATCCCCTCTGGAATGAGCATAAACCGAGTCCCTTTCCATGAAATAGAAGGCGTTTCTTGTTTTTTCTTTTTCATTTTTGAAAAGAGGCCACCCGATTTTTCTTTAAACCGATAATACGTGATATCGATATTGCGATTTGGATTATAACTCCATGAAAAATTCATTACGTCCCATGATTTTTCACGACGCATTACCACTCTACTGAGATCAACTCCCGTACCATATATCGGTAATCCGACCCTGTAACCTATTTCTGTTTTCGCATCTAAGCCTTTTCTGAACCAAACAACTGGCAAAACATTTTCTGCAGCTAAGGAATAACCCCAAACTTGTTCATTTTTTTTTAAAGTCCCAGGATGTACAACAGGGTGAGAAGCACAACCAACAATAAAAAACAAGACTGCTAATAATATAATTACGGATAATTTTTTCATTCAAATAAAAAATATTTATCTAAAAAAAACAAATATTACTACTTAAGGTATATCATTTTTCGGCTAAAAATGACTGAGGCATAACCATCTACTTCAGCATTTATAGTGAAAAAATAAACACCCGTTGAAAAAATTTCCGCATTCCAATCAAAACTATATTTTCCACTATTATAAAATTCTCGATCAGAAAATATTGTTTTAATTCGCCCCGTCGCGTCTGTTACATAGAGAGATAGTGTGGCATCCTGAAGCAAATCAAATGAAATTCTTGTATTACTGTTAAATGGGTTCGGGTAATTCTGATATAAAACAAAAAGCTCGGGTATTAAACTAGAATCCATCATGGTTTTTTTATCAATGTTTTTAGAACCAAAAGAATTTTTGCTTGATTTTCGCCAAGCTTCACCGTCAGGAAAACGATGATTACTAATAGACTCTGCTTTTGATAGCTTAACAACTTCTAATGAGCGAGAAGTGTTATTTTCACCTTTGATTTTAAATTCCATAACATTATCAATCATAATATCAAGTTTAAGATTGAAAGTAGAATCTATATACTGCATGTCAAATGAAGGATCTAGATCGAGACTCCAGATTTCTTCCCCATCTATAGAAATAATATAGCTATTTAATCCTGTATAAATACCAGCAACTTCTACGGTGATATTTGAAGTAATAGGATTCCAATAAAATTCATTCAGCCAGATTTCTGAATTTTCTTTGGACATTGTAAGATGCGGCTTATCAGTCAACACTATTTCTTGAGCCAAGGTTTTCATAACTTTCTTATTGTTGATAAAATCAATTCTATCAACTTCTAGATCATCAATATTTAGTTTTACGAAGTCCCAATCGCTTGGCGTATTTATAGAAATAATAGTTTTTGAATCAAGCATATTAGAAAGGTCGACTTCAATACTTTCCTCAAAATGTGATAAGTTAACTTTTTGCTGAGTGAGCATTTCAAAATCAACAACCAACAATTTAACTTCGTTCCTATCTTCAAACCCTTTTTCAGCAGCTAAAATAAATACTGAAGGTAAACTACCTATAATATTTTTATAATCTTCAAAAGAGTCTTTTAATAAAAACCATTTTTCCTTGGCAAATATAAAATTATTTTTTAACTCAGAGTCCCATTCTGAAGGGGTTAGAAAAAATTGATTACGATGTAATTCTTCATATTTTTGAAATTGATCAAAGAAATTATTTCCAAAATAATTGATTTCTTGATTTTCGATAATGCTCTTGGCACCATTTAAATACTGTATAGGAAAATTATCAACCCATGTGTTTTTATTACTGCCTTGCTTAGATAATAAGTTCGTGATAGCATGGATGTGATCATAGTTTGCTTCAGGATTTGATTTCAATATAGAATTTCTTAACACGGTCACAAAAAGTTCCCATAGATTATTGTATGATTTCAATAAAACCTTAGGAGGCTTTGTAAGCGCACCAAAGCTAGGTCTTAAATTATCACTTTTATAAATATTCCCTAGGCCATCAACAATCTCAACATAGTAGAAGTACCTTATTGAATTTTTGCAGGAATCATCCAAATATCTATTATTCATGCTTTTACTTTCTAGAATATTTGCGACTAGTTCAAACTCACCATCAATACCAGATTTTCTAAATATTTTAATTCTTTTTGATTGAATTGTATCAGAAGCAATCCAATTTAATAGTAATGATTTGGGACCATCATAGATGTTTAAATCAATGGAGTTGGTTTTGGCATTACTTGAATAGATCGTTTCCGAGCAGAGACCGCATATCAATCCAAAATAGAATAGTATGTATATGAATAATTTTTTAACCATGAATATTTATAGGTATATACCTAAAATTTGGACCTTAATTAATGATATGGCAAGTATTTAATTTTTAAGGGATTTTACTTAAGCAATGTGATTTTTTGAGTATCATTACCATATTGCCAATCTGTACGTAGCAAATATATACCACTACTGAATATCTCCGCATTCCAAGTTAACATAAGCACATTATGTCTTACTTTTTGATTATGCAAAGACGTAACTAATGTTCCGTGAAGATCATATACCCCCACAGAAACATGTTGAGAGTTTGATAACCCATTAATTTTTATTGATACCTCTGGATTAAAAGGGTTCGGGTAAGCATTTTCTACAGATATAACATCTGGTAAAAAGGTTTCATCTTTTATACTCGTTGTGAACTGATAATTGATTGCAGCCCAGGCGTTTAGAATGCCATAACCATATTCATTATCTGGACTATTAAATTGTGAAGCTGTCATCATAAGAGCCTCCCTTACTTGCATATTTGTCCATTCTGGGTTTGCACTCATGACTACAGCTGCAGCACCTGCTGCTAAAGGAGCAGAAAAAGAAGTACCTGAGGCATTCCTATATATATTTTCCGTATTTGACCTAACACAATATGTACTCACACCCATGGCACAAACTTCAGGTTTAATTCTGCCATCAAAAGTTGGACCTCTACTGCTAAAATTAGCGATGATATCATTTGCGTCTACGGCTCCGACAGATAAAACTGAATCAGCATCCGCTGGCGTTATAATATGATACCAAGGATCATTACCTTCATTTCCTGCGGAATTAACACATAAAACTCCAAGCCCTGAAGCTATATCAATCGCTTTGGTGGTAGCAGCAGTATTGCCATCTAAATCTTCATAAGAATACCAATCTAAATAGCCTAATGAAGCACATGCAATATCCGCTCCCAGAGATTCACCCCATTCTAGCGCAGCAATATAATTATCCTCTTCTTGCTGGATTTCTTCAGCCATAATTTCTGTTTTTGCTAATAGATATTCAGATTTAAATGCTGGGCCTATAAGGCTACCTGGAGAATAGCCAGCCATAACACTAAGGCATAGCGTACCGTGATCGTCTTGATTCTCAAGAATTTCTTGATCAGTTTCATTTGCAGCATTTTGATCATTATTAATAAAGTCATATTGACCTATGAGATTAAGTGAATCATAAGCTTCATGATTTAGTTCGAATCCAGTATCTATATATAAAACTCTTACACCCTGCCCATAATACCCCGCGATGTGAGGTATGCGACAATTAATTTGTTCTATTTGATTAAAACTCGAACCATAATCAATATCTCTATTAACCAATATCTGATTTTCAACAGTTTGTATAGCTTTCTTTTTTTTGTGTTGTCTGACAGGTTCGATTTTTTTTACAAATGAAAGCTTTTGAATTAGCTCAAGTTCATTGCTATCGACAATTAAGGATACAGCATTGAGCCAACGACTTTGATTTTTTATTTCTGCTCCAACTTCTACAAGCTTTCTTATATATTCCTCTTGGATATTATAGTCATACTTCGTCGCGGTAAAAATATTGTGTTTTACCCTTCTTTTTATTGCAGCTGGGTCCAATTTAGTAACTTTAGATTTGTCTTTTTTATCAAAATATACCCAGACTCGATACTCTTTACCTCTCCGCCCTGCTTCAAAATCCAAGGATACAAAATTTTGAGCTCCAAGGAATGAAAATAAAAGAATATTAAAAATAAGATTCATTTATTGATTTGAAACCAAATTAATAATTGTAAGCAAATCATAAATATTTATTTCCCCATTGCTATCTATGTCGCAAAAACTTAAAGTGTATTCACTCGGCTCTGTGCCATAAGATATAAGGTCAGCCAAACCCACAATATCAAATATATTAACATCGCCATCAGGGAAATAATCACCTAGCTTACCTATTGAATAACCATTAATTGAAAATGCATCCACCACAAAACCATCGCCTTCAACAAATTGATCTGAATTTTGAATAAATCTAAAAGCCGATGGTTTAATGCCACCTAATTGAGCAAGGTAGAACTTCTCTTCTACCCAATTGCTTTGAATACCATCATATCCAAACTCTCCTATTGGCTGAGCAGATGCTCCATTACCTGTGTTTGTATATGCACCTTGCATACTTATCCATCCAGTGTCTTCCGAATATGCTTGAAAGCGAATGAAATCATAACCATCTTCAATATCCCATTGTGCTGAGAAAGATACATAAGGGTTTGCTATAAAATCTAGATTAAGATCCACATTTAACCTCGCAACTGAAGTCAGTTCCGCGCCATAATCACCATTCGGACTATCTGTTAATGCGTATGAACCTATTGCAGGTTCATCGGTTAGACCCCAGTCTCCATCAACTACCCATTCTCCCAAACCTAAATCAAAACTTTCTTCGTAAATAGATATTGGCGTTCCTATAAAAAAGTTAATTGTATCTTCATATTGATAACTTTCTGAATCATAAATTACAAGTCGAATTGATGCTTCAGAAAAATAGGGTATTTGTTCTTGTACGCTTAAATCAAAACCCAAAGTTTGATTTTCCCAACTGCTTAAGCTGCTGATCTCTTTTAATGAATCATCTATGACAATTAAATTTGTCAATGATTCAATTAAGACAACTACCGGACCTGAGGAATTAACGAGTCCCCTATTTTTAATATTTAATAAAAGTTCATTGTCAATGCCAGCCTGGAATTCATTCGAAAGAGAAAATTCATCTAGAATAAAATCACTCCCCGCAACAAAAGCAAAAACTTTATTAGGCTCAAACTGATTTATACATATTGACTCAACCTCATCAGCAGATGGCCAAAACCCTTGACTAGCTAATCCAACTTCTGGAGTATAAGCTATTATATTTTTAACTCCGTATGCCCAATCAACAGCATCTCCATTTACAGTGTAGCCAACAGTTTCGTAACCTGTTCCAAATATAAAATCATTATAATCAGACATTTCATTAGCCAAACCACGAAAAGTCAAGAGGCTTAGACTATCAGGATAAGACCCATCTCCGAAAGGATGGATATACATATTACCATAACTATGATAATGTAAAACATTCGCAAATTCTCTAGTATTAATAAAGTCTCGAACAACTTGAGTTTCAGGTTCCGAGAAACCACCTTCGCCTCTGTATGTTGCATAGCAAGGGTCAGGACTAGAACCTGTGTCGTTTATCCCCCATCCAAAACTAAAATTTCTATTTAAGTCTACACCTCTTTGGGTGCCCTGTCCGCAACCTGTGTCTTTTCTATTTTTTCTATGCATACCCCCACCATCAGGCTCAATTTGCTCATTGTATATGTAGCCATCAGGGTTGATTACAGGGATAAACCACATTTCTCTTTCATTAATTAAATAACTCGCCTCAAAGTTAGAGTTTGATTGATAATCTTCACACAAATTTTGAACAAAATAAAATAAATTCATCATACTTAATGGTTCTCTAGAATGAGTGAGACCAGTGTAAAGAATCTCAGGTTCGTCTTCGTCAACATTAGCATTATCTGATAATTTGAATGCCCATATATCATTCCCCTCAATTGACTGTCCTAAAACAACTTTATCAGAAATAATTTCGGGATATAAACTTTTTAACTCATCGAACCTTTGGTTTAATTCATCCCATGTATAGTTGCCTTGCATAGAACCTAAAGGAAAGCTTCTACTAATTGCGGGGATACTTCTTTCTTTATAAAATGCTGATAAATCATCAATTAAAATTTCAAATGAAATTCCAAGCTTCGATAAAATCTTTTTTTCATAATTCGATGCTACAAAATCTATGTACACATTAGACCTAGAACTGCTATGGTCTAGTGCAACACCAGCTTGTTGAATAGCACTAATAGTTTCTAAGCTTGGATACCATACTCTTATTGAGGAGAAAGTATTATCTGATGCAAATAAACTTATGTTGACAAATAAAAGGACTAAACCTTTTTTAAAAAAGTGAATTAGGAATTTTCTTTTATCCAATCTGTCGTAACCGATTTTGGACGTGTTATTGGAATCCCGAGTGCTCTTTCCCAAACCATTTGTGCTATCATCCCCATACTTCTTGAGATGCTGAATAATACCGTATAAAAATTAAACTCCTTCAAACCATAATGATAAAGCAGCGACCCCGATGCAGCATCAACATTTGGCCAAGGGTTCTTAGCTTTCCCTTGTTCTGTTAATACCTTAGGAGCAACATCAAATAAAGAGTTTACGATATGAAAAACATCATCATCTTTAATATGTTCTCTACCAAAATTAATAAATGCAGTAAACCTAGGATCAGGGCAACGTAAAACTGCGTGCCCATATCCAGGAATGACCTGACCTGATTCGAGCCTGTCCCAGCAAAAACTTCTCAACTCTTCTTTTGTAGGAGCTCCATCAAAATGCTTTTGAATATCTAGAACGAATTTAAGGCACTCTTGATTTGCTAATCCATGTAAAGGCCCAGCTAAACCATTCAATCCTGCAGAAACAGAATAAAAAGGATCTGACAGCGCTGAAGCGACAGTGTGCGAAGCAAATGCGCTTACATTTCCGCCTTCGTGGTCACAATGTAACATAAAATATAATTGCATTAATTTTTGGAAATCTTTTCCTTGATCAGACATACCCATCATATGAACAAAGTTGCCAGACCAATCTAAATCTTTGTTAGATTCAATTCTGTCACCTTTATTAAATCTCATCCTATAAATACCTGCTCCTAATTCAGGAAGTTTTGCTATCAATTGGATTCCATCTTCAAGGATGTACTCCCAAAACTCATTTTTATGCATGCCTTCATCATACTTTTTTTGAAAGATGCTTTCGTTTTGCATCGCCAATATGCCAAGGTTAAACATTGTCATTGGATGCGTGTCCTTAGGTAATTTTTCAAGCACAGACCATACGTAGCTTGGAACTTTAGAATGCATTAGATACTGCCCTTGCAAATCTGAAAGCTCTTCTGAATTTGGAAGGCGTCCAGTTAAAAGTAAATAAAACACTTCTTCTGGAAGAATATTGACAATATCGAGAAGTGGATACCCACGAATAATTAACCCTTTATCTGCAGAAACAGATGAGGTATCACAAACAAAAGCTTTTATTCCTCTCAACCCAGAATATGCTTGAGCAACAGAAACTGTGCTTATTTGACTTTCGCCCTTATTCTTTATTAAGGTTTTAATATCTTCCTTAGTCTCCGGTATCAGTTTTTCAAGCTCTTTTTTTAATAAATTCATATTTATGTGTTCCTGTTTTTTAAAAATTCCTAGTCACTAGACCAGAATATACTTTTGGGAAAAAATATGTAGACTTTTGAGGCATCACCTCACCGCTTTCTGCAATCGTGAAAACGTCATCAAGTGAAGGAGGATTAACGAAGCAAACGACATCATATTCTTCTTTTGCTAACATTTCTATTGGAGAATTGTTCCCTCTTAAATAAGCCAAGTTTTCTAAATCTTTTTGATTGTTTGTATCTATTCCAAAGATATCTTTCAATAAAAATTGATGCAAAATATTTGTATCCAATTCGTCTAAAGCTCTACTTTTCTCTTTCTTATTATTTTTAAGTAATTCCCAGGCATTAAACTCTAACAAGAATCCTATGTTTGAGGGCTTATGGAAGAAACCTAAAAATCCTTTATCTGTTTTAATTTTTTCCATACTTATTAATAATTGTTCAACCCCATCAAATTCTTTATAATTAAAATTTTCAATTACTTTTTTTTTAATTTCCTGAATATCAATATTAGATTTTTTTACAATTCGATGGGTAGGTAAAATTTGCATTCCGGGGTTTTCACTGTTAACCAATGTTACCATGACCTTATCAGATTGAGCACCTTCATGATTTTTTGAATATTTTAAAGCAGTTTTATAACGATGATGACCATCAGCAATAACTAATTTTTTATCTCTTAAACTAACTACAAACTTATTTATAGAATCTGTATCTGTAATGGGCCATAATTTATAATAGACGCCATCAAGATCAGCTTCCATTGATGGGTCACTTTTCAAATTCTGATGTAGCTCCTCTAAGGTCATTTTTTGATCTTTATAACTCATAAATATTTGTCCCGTATTTGCAGAAGTTGAACTCATTAACTTATAACGGTCATCTAAATGCTTATCGATTGTTTGTTCATGAGCAAGAACATCATCCCCTAGCTCAGATAACGTTAAAGCGCATATACAACTAATCCTTTCAACTCTAGCGTTATCCACTAAAAAAGATTGAGATAAAATATAAATTGCAGGCTTACGTTCTTCAACTAATATGCCACTTCCAATCCACATATTTAATGTGTTCTCAGCAGATACGTATTTTTCTTCACCTATTGTATTGTTCAAATTAATGCGAATGTAGTTATAAGGAGATTTATTATAATACTCTTCTTGCTCTTCACGAGTGATTACATCATATGGGGGGACAATTACATCTTCAAAAAGATTAATATTGTCTTCATTATATCGCCAACCTTTGAATGGGAAAACTTTTGCCATTATTATGTTCTATTATTTAGTTTAAAATAATTTACGAGCTTCATTTAAATCCTCTAAAAAATCAATTTCAAGGCATGGTAGGTCAGACACATCACTATAAAAGACATCCGTTTTACTTAAAAGAGATTCAATACCAGCCTCAAAATAATCAGACTTTCCTCCAGCATTTATTAATTTTGACAATGACTCAGAAAATAAATGATTAAACGCTAAAGAGAATTTAGCCACGCCAAGAAATTCACCTAAACATTGTTCTTCAATTAGTTCTTTTCCTATGGCTCTTATTTTAAAGTTACTCCCTTCAATCACTTTGACTTCTTCTCTTCCGCATTTTTTAATGTCCACGGCAAGGACTGTTTCATGTGAAGAGTCATTAATTCTCGTTATGAGTTCAGGTGGGTATATTACATCGGCGTTCATTAAAATATGATTATCAGTAACAAGTTTTTTCCGACCTAGGTAGACTGAATAAGCAGTGTTTGTTTCAAAATAATGATTGTTTACAATAAAATCAAACTTCAGTTTTGGAAATTGCTTTGTTACGTGGTTGACTAACATTTCACGATGATATCCTATAATCATTGTCACATCTTGAATTCCAATATTTTCAAGCGCTTCTAATTGATAATTAATAATTGGCTTCCCGCCAACATCTAAAAGACATTTTGGAGTATTATACGTTTCAGGATAAAGCCTCCTGGATACACCTGCTGCTAAAATAAATGCTTTCATATCACCTCAAATTATAAGTCTTATATCAACGAATTAATGCTCGAATTTACATCATCCTTATGGATTGATTTAAGACAACAAATATTTTTTTTACATGGACTGCATCGATTACTTTGATCTATGACTACACAACTCTTACCAAGAGGCTTGGTTATAAAAGCTCTATTCGCGCCAAAAAAAGATATCGTAGGGACTTTTATTATTGATGAAATATGTCCCAAACCACTATCAGCGGCTAAAGCATATTTACATAGAGAAATCAAAGTCATACTTTGCCTTAAGCTGTACTTACCACAAAGTGACACTATAGAAATATTTTTATTTTCATTTATTATTACATTAGCTTTTTGTCCATCATTTTTTGCTCCAAATATTAAAAAATTCTCTTTTGAACCATTTAACCATTCAGAAATTTTTTCATTTGGAAACGTCCTTGTTTCAGAAACACTGAATGGGAAAAGGCCAACCGGATTTTTAATTCCAATTTCCTCGATTTCATGTTTGGCCCATTCAACTTCTTCTTTCTTAAAATAAATTAGAGTCTGTTCAATTGATATATCATCTTTTTCAATTAGTTTTAAATATTTTTTATATCGATGGATTTTTTTCAAAGGTAATTTTACTTTTGAAGTCAAAAAAAACCCACGTCCTTGAGAGTTATATCCAATCCGCTTTTTTGATTTTGACAGCCAAAGCACAAAAGAACTTCTAAATGAATCTGTGAGGGTATAAAAAATTTCAATTTTTTCTTTACGCAACAAAAAACCTAACCGAAATGTATTAGTTATTCCACGAGATTCAGTAACCGCAATACTAATGATTTTATCAATATTTGGGTTATTTTGATAAACAGACTGCACCCATTCTTTACAAATAATAATCAATTCAGAGTTTGGATATTTTTGTTTAATATGGTAAACAAAAGGAAGAGATAAGGCCGCATCGCCAACCCAATTCGGACTATAGACTGCAATTTTCATTTTATGCCAAGGATTTTTCTATTTCTTCAATTAGCATTATTGATGACTTTCCATTATTATTAAGTAGGTAATAATCATGAGCCTCTTCTCTTAACTTTGACATCTCTTCAGGATGATCTGAAGAAAAAACAATACATCTATGAAGTTCTGAAGGCGATTCTACTTTGTAGACAAAATCTAACTCTTGCATTCTGTTAAGATCCAACTTTCTTTTAAACCTTTTATTAAAAATTCTGTGCCTGAGTCGGAGCTTTAAACATTCAACCTGAATTATTGGTCTATTTAAAGGCAAGAACTCGAATATTGTGGACGATATATCACTTATTAAAACATCTGAAATTTTATAATATGGAATAATGTTAAAGACATTGCTGGGTAGTAAATGTATATTTTCATTTTTTAATGCTATTTTAGTTGCAAGATTACTCTGATAAGAATAACGGCTCTGGAACCACGAAAAATTATGAAGTTTAATCAATATATTATATTCAGAAGATATAAACTCTAATTCTTGATATATATTTTCGAATGATGTCGGATAGAATGTCGGGGCATAAAGAATAATTGGCAAATCATTATTTATACCAAGTTCACTTTTTAGATGATGGTCTTCTTTTTCACTTGATAAATAAAGCGGATCTAACTTGGTAAAGCCAGTAAGAGCAAGATTTTTTTGTCCTTGCTCAATTAGTTTATTTAGTCTGGACTTTGACTCAACAGCTCTAATATTAATCCTATCGTCAATATCTTTGTAGTAAGATTGTTTAAGGCCAATACCGTGGTAGACCATAACAGCAATTGTTGATTTTGAAACTATCTTATTTAATTGACCTACGTTACCCACAATAATAACATCAAATTTAGAGGAAATGATTTTCTCGATTCTTGATTCTTCATCTTGACTAGAAATAATATTTAATTTCAACAGCTTACATGCGGATTGGAATAAGACCTTTTCACTTTCATTAATATATTGAGGCATAGATATATTGACATCATAATTACCTCTCTTTTTTAATTCATTAATAATTGGTTCAAAGTTTGGTAAATAATAAAGGTGATGTGTTTCGAAGAGTATTTTTATCATAAATATTAATTTTTTAACCTTCTTAATATTTCATCTCTCGCCCTATTAGAGGCTTGACCGTCAAGCTTATATAGCATCTTTTTCTGATATTCTCGCATTGAAACAATATCTTTATGCTTATGCTTTATGGCCTCATCTAAGACAAATGGCAATTGCTTGATATTATCAGCCAAGAAGCAAAAGTTTTTGACTTCATCATTCATTTCTTTATTTAATCTTCGCTTATATAATCTTTTTTGAAAAATTCTGTGTGATAATTTTAAATGATAAAACCTATTTACTACTACTGGTTTGGATAATGCAATCATCTCATATATGGTACTGCTCGCTTCGGTTAATAAAAGATCTGAAATTGAATAATAGGGTATAATATTATGTTCATCCGGGCTCAACAATTTTACATGATCAAATTTTTCCGATAAATTATAAATTAATTTTCTTTGCCCTTTAAGATTTACCCCTCCAAAGCTATCAAGATAATAGGTCCACATGTGTGGTTTAATAATTAAATTATATTCTTTAGTGAGATGACCCAATTGCATTCCCAATTTTTCTAATGAGCTAGGGTAAAAAGTGGGAGCATATAAAATAGTTGGTCTAGATTTATTTAAACCAAGCATTTTTTTTTTATCTTCAAAAGAAGAATCTTCATTGTTGAATAATGGATCAAGTTTTATATATCCTGTCAATGAAAGATCTGTACTAACCCCATTTTCTCTCAGTTGATTTATCCTGTATTCACCTTCAACAAACCTAAGGTCTAGCCTCGAATGATTATCATTCCAATAAGAAGGTTTTACACCTATTCCATGGTAGATCATTGCAACAAGAGTATTATCATTAACATAATTATGAATATCATATCTAGACCAACCACAAATAAAAACATCGAGCCCAATATCTTTTATTTTCACACACCGAATATTTTCATCTTTATGAAAAACAAACTGGCCTTTCCTCTTTAATAAAATAGACGAGCATAGTTCAATTTCATCTTTCCTGTTTTCACTTGAAGTAGAATAATAAACATCGAACCTATCATCTTTTTCTAATAGAGTCATTAAAGGCTCAAATTGGGCAAGATGATATAAATGATAAGCATCAAACAAAATGGAAATTTGAGGCTTCATTTAATATTATTTTTTGAACTGTTTTTTATATAATCGGGTGTACAATCCATCTTTTTTAAGCAAGTCGTCATGAGAACCGAGATCTACTATTTGGCCATCTTTCATCACAATAATAGTATCGGCATTCTCTACAGTAGTAAGCCTATGAGCAATGACCAATACTGTTCTATCAACCAGAAGATTATCTATAGCTTTTTGAACTAAATATTCAGACTCAGTATCTAAAGAGGATGTAGCTTCATCTAAAATGAGTATAGAAGGATTTTTTAAAATAGCTCTAGCAATAGCAATTCGTTGCCTTTGACCACCAGAAAGCCTGACACCTTTTTCACCTATCATCGTTTCAAAACCATTAGGTTGCTCTAAAATAAAATCTAAGGCATTTGCATTTTTAGCAGCATTTTTTAATTGCTGGTCATTTACACTCCGGAGGCCATATTTAATATTTCCACCAATGGTATCATTAAAAAGTATTGTCTCCTGAGAAACAATACCCATCATTTTTCGCAGAGCATTAATATCCAGATTTTTGATATCAATTCCATCAATTTCTATTTTACCATCAACAACGTCGTAAAACCTTGGTATCAAATCAGCGATAGTTGATTTACCTGCTCCACTAGCACCAACTAAAGCAGTAACTGTCCCTTTTTTCAAAGAAAAAGAAATATTTTCCAAAATATTTTCAGTTCCTTCATAATTAAAACCAACGTTTTTAAACGTAATCTGTTCATTCACATCATCGATTTTCATTGCATTGGGTTTTGATACTATTGAAGGTTGCGTATCTAACACATCAAATACTCTATCAGCTGAAGCGAAGCCCTTTTGTAAATTAATACTCACATTACTCAGAGAGCGTATAGGCTGCAATACGCTAAAAAGGATTAAAATAAATCGAATAAAGTCTTCTGAACTCATATCATTAGATACCAGGACATCATGACCACCAATCCAAAGAAGAATAACAGCAATGAAAGCGCCAATCATTTCGGTAATAGGAGATGAAATTAGACGGAGTTTCGCTTGCCTCAAATCTAGAGCATAATGCCGGTCTTGTTCTTTCTCAAATCGATTAGTTTCAAATGCTTCCATAGCGAAAGACTTTACGATTCTAATTGAATTAAGATTTTCACTCATTATACCCATTATTCTTGCAATTTTTTCAGCGGTTCTTTTTGATCGCCTTCGGATACTCTTACCTATTATTACTACCACTACGCCTGTTAGAGGAACGATAACAATTGATAACAATGCTAGTTTAACATTGATTATAAATAGCAACGCTATAAAAACAATAATATTAATCGGCTCAACGAACAGTTTATGGAAACTAGTCCCAAATGCTACTCGCATATTTGAGACATCGTTAATAACAATAGATGAAAGCTCGCCCGTTTGCCTTTTATCAAAAAAAGATAATGACATGGATTGTAAATGAGCATATAATTGAGCTCGTAACTTTTTGATAAGGTTAAACTGAATATATGTAAGAGCGATATTCTTTATATAAAGAAAAAAGTTTTTAATCAAAAATGAACCAATTAATGTGTAACACAAAACACGAAGAGATTCAATCGCGGTATCTCTAAGAATTAATTCATTTGTCCAGAATTTTAACTGTCCATTTAAACTGTCTTTTGATTCAGATAATAAAATTTGACTCTTGAGCAACTCATCAAAATCAGTTAAAATATTATTAAATAAAGTAGCTGTTAGCCACACAGATAGTCCATTGAATGCAACATAAATAAATGCTGATAATGAGGACATTACTAAAAATGGCCAATATCCAGAAACCAGGCTGTAAAGTCGTTTATAAATCGATTTATTCATTAAGATTTATTTAAATGAAATGAGTCATTCTATAGTTTAATTAATAATTATAGATCAAGCTCTAGCGAAACAGGGCAATGGTCTGAGCCCATGACATCTTGGTGAATATCTGCATTTTTACATAAATCTGAAAAGTCAGAATTAACAAAAAAATAATCGATGCGCCAACCAACATTTCTTGCCCTTGCACCCATTCTGTATGACCACCATGAATATTTCTCAGGCTCATTATTAAAAAGCCTGAAAGTATCCGTCCATCCATCATTCACATAATCATCTAGTTTTTCTCTCTCTATTGGCATAAAACCAGAAGTTTTTATATTTTCTTTCGGCCTTGCTAAATCAATTGGATAGTGAGCAGTATTCCAATCACCAGCAACAATCACATTACTACCAGATTCAACTTGCTCATTTATTATCGGAAGTAAATCATCATAAAAATCCAATTTATACTTTAGCCGCGTTTCATCTTTTTGACCATTTGGAAAATAAATATTATATAATAAAAAATCTTCATGCTCTGTTAATAAAACTCTGCCCTCGACATCATATTTATCAATACCAAGACCTTCCTGCACAAAAAGAGGTTCTTTCTTACTAAAAGTCGCGACTCCGCTATAACCGCGCCTCTCACCTGAGTGCCATGATGCATGATAACCATGATCCGTTAATATTTCAGCAGTTAATTGATCGACATGGGCTTTTGTTTCTTGAATACACAAAACATCAGGAGCTTCATATTCTAACCATTGAAACAGGCCCTTTTTTGTAGCAGCCCTTACACCATTTACATTCCAAGAAAATAGTTTCATCATTTCTCTCTCTTATTTGATTTTAATTTTAAAATACTTTTTTTTAGATTATCTATAATAAGATCTACGTTTGTGATTTTACTCTCTTCAATATTTAATAAAAAGCCTTCGTCTTCATAAAAAATATCAGTGTTACGATGTCCAGAAAGCACATCATTAACTTTATAAGTCTTTACAGGTTGCAACTTCCCTTTCACTTTTACTTCTTCAGAAGCAGTGCACTCAATTTCTTCTTTTATAATATTATAAGTACTATCGGATATTAATATAGTATTTGGTTTTGCAAGACCCTCCAATCTTGATGCTAAATTCACACCATTGCCAAGCACAGTGTAGTCCAACCTATCTTTCGAACCAAAGTTACCAACGGTGCAAATATCTGAATGAATCCCTATCCTGATTGAGAGATTATCTGATATGCCTTGAGATTCCCATTTTTTCTTTATTACACTTAACCTTGTTAACATTTCTAATGCCATTTTAACACATGAAACAGCATCTATCTTAATACCTCTGGTATCGGGGTCACCAAAAAATATCATTATCGCATCACCAATATATTTATCTACAGTACCCCCATACTTCATTGCGATATCAGTCATTTCTGTTAAGTAATCAGCAATAAGATTAGTAAGCTGTTCAGGCTCTAATTTTTCAGTTAAAGATGTAAACCCTTTAATATCAGAGAAAAATATTGTGAGGTTTTTTCTCCTCGTATCTATTTTCACATCAAGCTCTCCAGTAAAAATTGAACTAAACACTTGAGGTGAAAAATATTTAGATAGCTTGCCGAGTATCATTTCTTTTGCTCTAGACTCACTGATATCAGTAGAATACATAAGATAAAAATTAAATTGAGGGGTAAAAACGATATTAGAGGAAAATGTTTTGTCCCCTACTTCATGCTCTATTTTTTTGATATGTGAAGTTTTAGAATTTTTAATTTTTGAAATAATCCACATATCAATGGATTGACCAGTCGACACACCCCATTCATCAATAATATATGAAGCCGCATCATTATAATATTCTAGAATGAAATCTTTATTAAATCGAAGGACTGGATTTGGGTTCTGGTCAGGAAACTTTCGGACTAAATCCTCAGCAGTAACATCAGTACAATAAATTATTATAAAATCAAATTCTTTGATAGGCACTAAATGAATATCATAAATAGAATGTGCAAAATTGACGCGACTGTTTTTAAATGATGAAGTTAAGGCAACTTCACCCACTAATGATAAGAGGTCCTCACTTACCAAACTGCCAATCTTTAATTTATGATGTTTGATAAATGGATTTGAAGCCTCGTTATGATATATTAAATGCCCTTCATAATCAACCTGCATTACAGGATTAGGGTTTTGATCAGGGAATTTTGATATTATGCTCTTTGCCGTAATATCTTGAAAATAAATATTATAACTTTTTAATTCTTCAACGTATACTGATTTTACTAAGAATAATTTTTTGTCTGTACGAATCTCGAAACTACTTTCCGCCAGTTTTTGTTTAGACTTCTTAACATTATCAAAAAAACTTTTGGGGAATGACCTATCCTTTACTTGTTCCCAATATTGTATAATTTTTATTGCCGGATTATTAAAATATAAAATATCACCTTTTTCAGATGAGCGCATAACGGGGTTAGGGTTTTGATCAGGAAATTTTTCGTATATTTTTGATATGTCGTTACTGTTTTTGATCATTTTTTATATTAAAAGATTAAAATCTTTGATTGAATCTATTTAATCAACCATTAATGCTAAATATTAAATGAAAAAAAGAAGATTTTTATATCATATTTTTAGTCCAAAATCTATAAAAATTCGAGCTGCCACTTTTACTTGGGTACTCTTTTGCTCTTGGTTCTGGACAGGGGACCCGATGAAATCTGCAGGTCTTTCATTATCCGTATTAATAGGGTCAATGCTGATACAAGGACTCTTTGAATGGCTGTATGATAATTAGAAAGCCTAACGTCTAATTATTTTTACAACTTTCCAGTCAGAAGCGATTGAACCAAACAAACCAAACCCGCCTTCTAGACCAACAGACCGCCCTTTTGTCGTAGGATAATTAAGAAGTGCATTTGAATACTCACCTGATTCCCCAACGACGAAATAATCATAATAATTATTATCCATTGATGTAAGTCGAAGAACGTAATCTTTTGCATTCTCTAGTTCACTTTGTTCTAAACAAATCCAGGGATCAATTGTCTGTTTATATTGTTCACCATCATCTAAATCTACCATAAAAGGGTCGAACTCTCCCCCACACCAGCCTGAACTAGTGCTATTTAACTCCGCGTACGTGCCTAACAATACTTGGCCTGATACGAGTGCTCTTCCAATTTCCTGATAATCATAGCTAATTTCAAAAGGCTCATTAACAAGGACTGTATCAATCAAATTACCCCTTTGATAAACCGAATTAATCTTTGTTCTGAGTGGCGTTTTAAGATTACCCGATATAGAATTATAACCAGGAGCTGTTATACTAAGACCATACTCCCTTCCAGGTTCTGGCTTAAAATAACCTGTAGTGTCAACATAAAAATTTAATCTTATATTATTCGTATCAAAAATAGTTGTATCTAATTCTATAACATAACCATCAATATTTAGTGTCGTGTCAATATTTAATGAATCAATTCTAGTCAAATTCTCCATGAAATTAAATTCAAAACTTTGACCTAAGTCATCGGTAATGTGTATAGAAGCATCTTTTATAATTGCAGCTGGTTCAAAAATGGAATCTACAACCCAATAACCGTTTTCATCTTCACACCAGCAGTTATCGCCTTCTTTATCTTCTTCGCTCGCGCAATCACAATAATATAATGTGTCAATTCTTGAAAACTTTTGTGAAATTTCGTTCAAATTAGTTGTTCTATAAAGACCTATAAAACTTGAATAACCAGGGTCTAGGTTTAAGATACCGAAAACATTTAATACATGATCGTAGTCTGATTCTACTTCTTCCCATTGTCTATTAATTCCAATACAACTTATCATGAGTAGTAAAAAAACCATTAAGCTCGATTGATATATTCGCTTAAAAGTCAAACTTAATTCCAAATGTGATTATTAAAGGAAACATTGGAATAGCTCTGCGTTCCACTCCCGTACGATTACCAGTCAAAGGGTCAATTTTAGTTCTGTATGCATAACTAAGAATATTTAAATGTCTAGTTACATTCATAATTTGCCAATATGTATCATAGTTCACCCCAAATAAATTACCTTTTTTGCGCGTCATCCCAATATCTATTCTAAAATAATCATTATACCTTTCAGTGTTTTTATCACCAATAATATAACTATCAACAGGGTACCAATATGTATCACTATCAAGGCTTTGCTGCCAATCATAAACTCTACCCATTATTTTTGTATATGGATTCCCACTTGACATTGTTAACCCAAAGTTAGTTTGTATTTCAGGTGTTAAATCGTAGTTAGCAACAATATTAACGGTGTGCGTTCTATCAAAATTAGGATGATGCCAACCGCTGGGTTCATTATAATAATTTGCTTCTGCGTAGGTATATCCTAACCATCCATTTATTTTACCCGAAGATTTTTTAAGTAGAAATTCAACCCCCCAGCTATTTCCTTTTGTATCCCAAAATTCATTTATAGTAGAGTCTGAAGTACCTTCTTCAATAGTATTCGGATTATCTTGCTTAACTGTTAGAAGATTATCAAATGATTTATTGTATAGCTCTAAACGATAAAATATATTTTTTGGAGACATGTATTCAATGCCGCTTATAAAATGTTGAGATACACTAGCATCTTTGTCTGCAGGAATCCCCATCCATAATTCAACAAGTCTAAGGTTTTCATCTTGGTTATTGGCAGTGGTTAGAAATTGATGATAAATACCCCAATTTAATTTCAATGCTAAGTCTGAATTATAATGATACTTAATTCCTATTCTTGGGTCCATATAAATTTTATTGTGTAGATTATAATCTGTAGCTCTAAATCCTAATTGAAGTTTTAATTTGTCAGAATAACTAATCTTATCCTGCACATATAATGAAGTTTCGCGCGTTTTGTTTTTTAAATTTAATGGAGAAAAATTAAAAACCGTATCCTGTGTTTCAATACCGATGCCTATGCCTAAATCATAGCTAACATCTTTAAACTGGAAACCTCCAGTAATTTCATGACGATCATCAGCCTTCCAAGTGATTTCTGTTTCAATAGTATTATCATTTATTTTATCAAAAACACTATAATCAATATTTTGAAATACAGCAATTGCAGAATCTGAATAAGTATATGTATTCTTTTGATCGAAGCCTAAGTTAAAATTAAATCTATAGTA
The DNA here is from genome assembly GCA_905478065.1 of uncultured bacterium. Classification (GTDB taxonomy): domain Bacteria; phylum Fidelibacterota; class Marinisomatia; order Marinisomatales; family UBA1611; genus TMED80. Next base: position 32,044 of record CAJQGZ010000023.1, read on the forward strand.
GCTATTAGAAATGAAGGTCTTGGATATAAGTTCTGGAGACATAATCCATCTCCATGTCAAGCCGTTAGTTTTGTTTCCCCATGGCCAATCTATACCAAATTGAAAATCCTGTTTAACATTAACATTTGAATCACTATAGTTGTCAGTTTCATCAAAGTCATAATATAATACATCATCGCCATAAAAACGTGAATAGGTCAGACGATGATTTGCATTGATGTCTAAATTCGCTTTTAATTGATAATCATAGAAGTAATAAGGAAATTCGAAATAATTATTCGAGCCATCTTCATTTTTATTTAGAGGTATTTTTAATGCTTTAATTATTCTATCAAAATATGTTCTTCGCCCAGATATCATCCAAGATCCTTTCATCCCTTTGTACTTTGGGACTGGGCCTTCCAATAAGATTTTACTGGAGATTAGAGAGATATTTGCCGCACCTTTAATTTCATTTACATTACCTTCTCTGTTTATAATGTTTAAGATAGCGCCCATTCTTCCTCCATAGCGAGCAGGAAAACCACCAGCATGAAAATCCGCTTCCTTAATTGCATCTGTATTAAAAGTAGAAAAAATACCTCCCAGGTGATATGGGTTGTAAATCGCTATTCCATCTAACATAATTAAATTTTGATCAGGAGTGCTACCTCTTACATATAACGCACTGGAAAAGTCACTTGACGCTTGTACTCCTGGCAACATCTGTAGAGTTCTAAAAACATCAGGTTCTATAAACGCGGGAGCTGAATTTATTTCTCTTAGATCTAATGATATTTGACTACTTTCAATAGCTCTTTCAAATTTTTGCCTTTCAGCAGTAACAATTACCTCTGAAGCCTTTATTGCCTCTTCTTTCAATCGAATATCTAACCTGAGAGAAGTTGAGTCATTAATTTCAATGTCTTCTTTAAAAATGCTGTAACCAATCATTGTAACATTTATTACATATTTCCCAGGTGGGATATCTGATAATACAAAATATCCATCTCTGGTGGTCGCTGCCCCTAATACAGTATTACTTAAAAAAACATTCGCGTAAGAAATTGGTTCCCCGGAAGAAGATTCTCTGACAAACCCGTTGACGGATTGAGAAAATAAATTACTATACGTGGAGATTATTATAATTAGTCCATAAAAAATAATTTGTCGACTAGAACCATGTTTTAAGAAATGAACTATCATAGTTTATAAACTAAAATTCTATATGTTTTTAGTTTGTTAAACATTTCTCCTGTCATATTTCCTGAAAAATAAATTCGATTTAATCTTCTTATCTTTTTATCAAAATACCAATTTAAGATTTTCATCCCTCTTGGATAGTGACTGCCTAAATACTTTGAAGAAAGTTCACGAATTGGGTTTGCCACCTCTTCGACTATTTTATTAATTAAATCAAAAGTTCGAGCTGTTTCTTTTGTAATATCAATATCAAGAGAATTAAGAAAAGAATGGTTGCTTAAGTGTTCTAGAAAAACTTTCCAATCATGCCCTCCGCCTAGTGGCTTTGTACCAGTGCCAGGCTGCCGAAAAAAGTCACAAATTAAAAGATATCCATTTTCATTTACTAATCCCGGGATTTTATTAAGCGCTTTTTCAATATTTACATATTGAAAACTTTCACTAAAAAGAATTAGGTCAAACGATTTTTTAACTTCTAAATTTTCAAAAGTATTTCTATGAACTTTAACACTTGATTTAAGTTTTTTTTCAATGGCTTCTGATAGATAATCACTTGGGGAAACACACTCTACCTCATAGCCTCTATTAACTAATTTTTTTGCTAGTCCACCAGAGCCACTTCCAACATCAAGGATAGTTTGAACGCCGTCTGGAATTGAATCTATTATTTTTGCGGAGTGGTAATCTTGAGATTTTTTAAGATTATCTATAGATATTTCCAAATCATCAGGCCAAAAACCAAAATGTAGATGTTCAGTCTTAAAAAAGAACTTGCTTAAAACTAGCCCGATCTCTAAACCTACTTCTTTTGAAGATATTTTTTTTTCTATGCCCATATAATTAGTTAATAGTGTTGAATTTGATCCAGCCGGTGTTATTATGTTTGAAATTACTTTCTTTAAAATTCAATATTTCTACTAATATTTCTAGACTTTCCACTAATCTTGGCCCGGGTCTATTAAAATACTGATTTCCATCTGTGATAAAAACCTTATCATTTTTTACAGCTCTGATTTTTTGCCAATCTTTTTTCTTAGATAGCATCTTTATTTCAATAATAGATTTTTGGATATCATATCCACAAGGCATGATAATAATAACCTCTGGGTCTTTTTTTAATAGATCGCCATATTTCATCCAAGGCGAATGCTTCCCTGGCTCCCCAAAAAGATTTTTTGCACCAGTCATTTTTATCATTTCGGGTACCCAATTCCCCGCAGCCATTAATGGATCGATCCACTCAATAGTAGCAACACTCAATGACACTTCATTATTGATAAAATTTATAGTTTTTTTCATCCTCATTTTAAGAGAAGAGACTATGTCCATACCTGTGTTTTTTACTTCTAGCACTTCTGCAATTGTGATTATATCGTTGTAAACATCCTCTAAACAATTTGGCTTTACGGAAATAATTAATGGCGAAATCCCCGTAATATTTTCAACGACAGCTATTACATCTTTTTCACTAACAGCACATACTTCGCACTCAGATTGTGTAAGAATAATATCTGGTTTTAACTTTTTTAGTAGATTTTCATCAATATTGTAAAGTGAAAGGGCATTTTGAAGAATTGACTTTACCTCACCATCGACTTCTCGACTAGAGCCATTAACATTAAATTTAGGTTGAGTGCATATAGGCAATTTCAAAGCCGATTTCGGATAATCGCATTCATGTGATCTACCGACCAAAAGACTTTGACAGCCTAATGCATAAACAATTTCTGTGGTAGATGATAATAGTGACAATACTCTTTTTTTCATTGCTAGTATGTATATAAAAATATTTCTTTTATATTATTTAATTATCATTCATATGATAATTATATCTATTTAAACAATAATGATTAAATATAAAAAAAACAATTCGTTAAAGATTACTACTATATTTTTAATCACTCTTTTTGGTTGTAAAAATATAATGCCACGGCAAAAAAAGAATTTAAACTACAATCTACATACGTTTTACTATGCCTGGTATGGTAATGATGAAATTGATGGTACACAAAGGCATTGGGACCATGAAGTACTGCCTCACTGGTCTGATACCACTTGGGATAATTATCCTAAATTTTTAGGTCATGAAGATATCGGAGCGAACTTTTATCCTGAACTAGGTTGTTACAGTAGTAACGACACATCTATTATATCCAAGCATATGCAAATGATTGAGCAATCAGGTATTGGAGTTGTTACTTTATCTTGGTGGGGGAAAAACTCATTTGAAGATAAAAATGTAAGACTCATTATGGATATAGCAGAGTCTAGAAATATTAAAGTCAATTTTCACCTTGAGCCAATAAATAACAGATCTTCCGAAATGGTCGTAGAAATGATGAATTATATAATAAAAATTTATGGGAAGCATGGTGCGTTTTATCGTTTTGAAGGTAAGCCATTATTTTATGTATATGATTCCTATCATATATCGAAATATGACTGGGCATCCATACTGAAACCCGAAGGCTTAAATACAATTAGAGACACTAAAGTAGATTCGTATGTAATAGGCCTATGGGTACACGAAAATGAAAGTGACTTTTTCATCGATGGAGGTTTTGATGGGATTTATACTTATTTTGCCAGCGATGGATTCACATTTGGGTCTAGTAGCAAAAATTGGCAGTTTTTATCAAATTGGGCTAAAAACAATAATAAAATATTTATACCTTGCGTTGGCCCTGGATATTCTGATACTAGGATAAGGCCTTGGAATGCTCAAAATTATAAAGATAGAAATTCGGGGGAATACTATGATGCCGTGTTTAATGCCGCGATAAAATCAAAACCTAACATCATAGGTATAACTTCATTTAATGAGTGGCATGAAGGGTCGCAAATTGAACCGGCAAAGCCAAAAAATATAAATGACTACAGTTATGAAAATTACCTACCTCAAGATAATAATTATTACCTTTTAAGAACAAAAACATGGGCAGATAGGTTTAAATAGTGATTGGAATAGTTAGAAACTAACCTTTTTTTTACTAAATTAATCGATTAATAATTTATCATAATTAACAAATAAAGAAATAAAATATGAACAATGAAAATCCAAAAGTCGGAGTATTAATTCCAGGAATGGGAGCAGTTGCCAGCACATTTATTTGTGGTGTTTTAGCTTGTAATAAAGGATTATCAAAACCAATCGGAAGTATGACCCAAATGGGTTCAATCCGGTTAGGAAAAAGATCTGAAAAACGCTCTCCAATTATTAAAGATTTTGCACCTGTTGCTGATATGAATAATCTAGTTTTTGGCGGTTGGGATATAAGTAACGAGAATGTTTACGATGTTAGCATCCGCTCTAAAGTATTAGACAAAACTCTTTTAGATCAATTAAAGCCAGAGCTTGAAAATATCAATGTTTTTAAAGCTGTTTTCGATAAAGAGTATGTTCGTCGTTTAGATGGAAACTGGATAAAAACAGGAACTTCCAAAATGGACTTGGCTGAACAAGTAATGAATGATATAAAATCATTTAATGAAAAGAATAATATTACATCTAACGTGATGATTTGGTGTGGAAGCACAGAAATATATTTTGAGCCATCTGATGTTCACTCATCTATTAATAAATTTGAGGAAGGCCTTCGAAATGATAGTCCGGCTATATCTCCAAGCATGATATATGCATATGCTGCTATCAAACTAGGTATTCCATTTGCAAATGGCGCACCAAATTTATCTGCAGATATCCCAGCATTAGTCGAATTAGCTGAAACCACAAAAACTCCAATTGCGGGAAAAGACTTTAAGACTGGGCAAACTCTAATGAAAACCATATTAGCTCCAGGCTTGAAAGCTAGACAACTTGGAATAAATGGCTGGTTCTCAACTAATATTCTTGGTAACAGGGATGGTGAAGTCTTGGATGACCCCGATGCTTTCAAAACAAAAGAAGAAAGTAAACTTGGTGTACTAGACACAATATTAGAACCAGAAAAAAATCCTGATCTTTATAGTGACCTTTATCATAAAGTGAGAATTAATTATTACCCTCCAAGAGGAGACGATAAAGAAGGTTGGGACAATATTGATATATTTGGTTGGCTTGGATACCCTATGCAAATCAAAGTTGATTTTCTATGTCGAGATAGTATTTTAGCGGCTCCAATAGTTTTAGATTTAGTTTTATTTCTTGATTTAGCTAAAAAATCTAATATGTTTGGTGTGCAAGAATGGCTATCCTTTTACTTCAAAAGTCCAATGACTAGGCCTAATGTTGGTCCTGAACATGATATATTTGTTCAGCTAGCAAAGCTGAAAAATACCCTCCGTCATATTATGGGCGAAGAGCTTATCACACATTTAGACCAAGATTAATAAGAAAAGTATTAATTGAAATTAGTAATCATAGCTGCAGGTTTAGGCTCAAGGCTATCATCCGTATCAAATAATACGCCTAAACTTTTGGTGCCTGTAATGGGGCAACCTCTTGTAAATAAATTATTATCTAATTGTATAGATGCTGGTATTAAAAACATCGTAGTGGTAACTGGCTTCAATAATCATATTATTGAAAATCATTTAAAAACGCTTCAAACCCCAATCCAAATCGAAGTAGCATATAATCCAGACTGGAAACTTGCAAATGGTGTAAGCGTTTTATCTGCTCAAAAGCATATACCTACTGGAGAAGATTTTATGATATCTATGAGTGATCATTATTATACGAGTGATATTTTAAAAATCATAAATGACAAGTCAGATAGTAATACTATTGCAAGCGTAGGGGCTGACTATAAAATTGATGAGATCCACGATATTGATGACGGGATGAAATTAAAGATCGATGAAGATTCAAATTTGATACGTTTTATGTCTAAAACATTATCAAACTACAATGCAATTGATTGCGGTATTTTTAAATGCAAATACGAATTCTTTGATTATTTAAAAGAAGCTAAAGAAAAAGATGAGTGCTCATTGTCCGATGCATGCAATTTACTAATGAGTAAGGGCTTAATGGGTAGTGTAGATATAAAAAGTTACCCTTGGATAGATATTGATACTCCCGAGGCACTTGATTTTATTAATCAAAATCCTAAAAAGTTTATTTAATATCGATTAAACGTAATTTTGCCAGAAATGAATAATATATATTTCTTTGCCAATCAAGTGTATCAGTATGGTCATGCAAAACCAATTTACGATAAGACTGGAGGGGTATTTGTTGTAAATAAATTAAATAGAGCTCTAAGATTTAAGTACTATCTCCGAAATACAGAAATAACTGGCGGTGGAATATTTAAAGCACCGAAAGTATTGAAAAAACCTAAAAATGAAGTTTATGATTTAGAGGGAGTAATAATATCAGGTTCAAATTCAGAAATTAAACATGATAAAAATAAGTCCATTTCAATATTTATTGGCCATGGAGCAGGAGACAAAAAATTTGGAGGATCTGGAAATACTTTAGAAACATATGATTACCATTTTGTGTCAGGACCTAAACACATACACAAGCAAAAAGATATGGATATTCATATTCCAGAAGAAAAGTTAATCAAAATTGGTTACCCAAAATTTGATGATTATATCAATGATCGAATTGATAGAGAAAAATATTATGATTTTTTGAAGATAAGAGATAAAGATAGAAAAAATATATTATATGCCCCAACATGGAAGTGGGGCAATGGCACGTTAGAAATATATGGAAAGAAATTTATCAGGGAGCTCGATAAAAATTATAATCTTATTATAAGACCTCATTTCCATGATAGAGGGAAGATTAAGCTGTTAAAGCTTTGGGCAAAATATAATGGCTATAAAAATGTCTATTTTTCGAATCCAGCGAAAATAATTAAAAATAGCACAATGAATGATTTTGCCATATCAGATTTGATGATTAGTGATACGTCATCAATCATTTATGAATATTTGGTTACAAAAAAACCTATAATCATTGCAAATAATGACTACGACCAGCTTCATAATATGCCAGAAGAAATGAGCGTTCTATCTATAGCAAAAAATTATAATGGTGAGAAATCTGATATTAGTGATATGGTAGCAGAGGACTTAAATAATCCTAACCTGGTAAACCTGTATAATGAAATGCTTAATAATTGCTTTTATTTTAATGATGGAAAAAGCACACAAAGAGCCGTTGACTTCATTCGAAAAATTAAATAAAAACCACTTTCATAGTTAAGTAGGTGGAGTGAAAATATTTTTACCTTCAAATCTTTTTGTGCCATTTACATAGCTGTAATATTTACGACATTCACAAGATAAATATTCAACATCAATAGGTAAAAACTCACGTTTTGCATTTGGCCAATATCTATTTTGAAGTTTAATCATCTCATCACATGTTGCCTCATGGCTTTTAGTACCAAGAAATTTTTGAAGTCTATCTAAAAATGCGACCGCCCCAATACCTGTAGGCACAGGGCTAGTCGGCTTGATAATATCTGGCCGAAACCAAGCAATGTCAATGACTGCCATAAATATTGGAAAATCATTGTTCATTTTAAACTCATGATTTACAGCTTGAGTAGCAACTATTACATCACCGGCAGATCTTTTTATTATTTCACATAAAGAATCTTTAATATCATGAAATAATGTTGTTGCAGCTTCTAGCCTAGAGTACTTTTTACCATTCCATTCTATTTCTTCTACTGGATAAGCTGTTTTATTTGACCAGGAGTCAAAAGCAATCATTTTATTTTTTATTAGTGCTTTATCAGCTAAAACATCTTTAGAAATAGCATCAAGTACTACTCCTTTATTGCACCATCTTGCAAAAAATAATGCTTGAACTAAATCTGGCAGATTTTGTTCGAGGCCCTCAGCAAACTTTATAATAGATTTACTTACACGGTCATCTTCTCTAAACACATTTAGAAATCTACCTTTTTGGAATATTTGATCCTGTGACCAAGGGAATGGCTCTCCTTTTTCCCTTTTTATTCTGATTTGTTCACGTTCTCTACAAAATTTAAAGAATGCTGATACAGGATCTTTTAGATCAAGTCCATTTAATGCATCTGCATATGGATTATTATCACTTTTCATCTTCAACAAATCCTTTCCAATTTTTCATATAAGCAATAAACACATCACTTAACCCCGCTTTAGTTAGCTGCGCTGATGTAAACGGCATCTTTGGAGGATTGTAGTTATCATCTTTAAGGTTTAGACTCCAATCTGGGTAAGGTATTGCTGCTCTACCTACACCAATCAAGTCAGCTCCTTGCATCATAACATCAGTTGCATCTTTTGATGACCAAATTCCTCCTGTACTTATTATAGTAGGCAAGTTTGGAATGGTCTGAGTAAACCATTCAGTTATTGTTTTTTTGTCTTTTGAATATTCATCAGATATTTTAAAACAATCCCAACAAGATAAATGAATAAAATCAATTCCACTCTTTGTTAACATATTCGCAAGCTCTAGACTATCGTCTAAAAATATTCCCATATCTTTTACTTCTGGCGAAATTCTGACTCCAACAATGAAAGAGTCTGGGACAGATTTTTTAATTTCATCGATAATATTTATTAAAAATTTTGATCTATTATGGATGTCTCCTCCCCAAATATCATTTCGGTGATTAGTTTTTTTACCAAGAAACTGAGATATCAAATACCCATGAGCTCCATGGAGTTCGATTCCATCAAACCCTGCTTCCACACACCTAACTGCAGCAGATTTAAAATCAAATATAATGTTTTCTATATCTTTTTGATTAGCAGATTTTGTATAACCTGTTGAGGATTCCTTACAAGGAATTTTACTGGCTGAAATTGGAATATTACCTGTTAATCTTTCTGGTGCTCTCATACCCCCATGAAATAGTTGAGCGAAAACCAAACAATCATGCTCATGAATACTATCTGTTAAAACTTTTAACCTATCAATAAAGGAGTCTTCATAAACTCCAAATTCACCTTCCCATCCTTGGCCGTTCTTAGAAACATGCGTAGCCGCAGTAGTTATAATTCCAAACCCATCTTTTGCTCGTCTTGTAAGCCAATTAATTTCTTCATCTGACAATGTACCATCATGGTGACTTTGTTTGTTTGTCATAGCAGCTAAAACAGATCTATTTCTAATTTCCTTTTTTGTTCTAGGGAAAACGTAGGATTCATGAGGCTTAGACTTAATATTCATAGGCTTAACTAACGCATCCCTAAATTTTTAAGGATATCATACACTACCCTTGGCTTGTTAGTAATAATCCCATTAGCCCCGATTAAAATTGCTTGCTTGATATCTGTTGTATCATCTAATGTGTAATAATGGACCTCTAATTGCTTTTCTTGTTTGTCTTTTAGCCATGAAGCATGATTCATATTATATTTTTCCAAAGTTTTAGAATAGAATGGTAGTTGAAAAGCATCAAATTTATGTTCATATAAAGGTAACCAACTCCAATACATCATACCTATTATATCGCTCCTTGAAGCTGCTGTAATTATTTGATATGCAGTCATCTTTCTAAATTTTTTAATTATGTTATAATGTGATGATACAATAAGAATGTTATCACTCATTTTATTTTCATTTATTAAATCAATAAGACTTACTAGACCTCTCAGGTTTGAATCTTTGATTTCAATATTAATTCTTTCATCTGAAAAATTTTTAAAAATTTTTTCTAATGATGGAATTTTATATTGCTTAGCAATGAGGCTTGTACGTTCAGTATTATTTTTATAAAAACCATATCCGGCATCTAAAGAATTGATCTCCAACAAAGTCAATTCACCAACATTTTTATTAATTCCCGTTATTTTTAATAAGTTTTCATCATGCACAACTACCCATTCTTCATCTTTAGTTAGCCAAATATCTAGTTCAATTATGTCTGCACCTTGGTTTAGTGCTAACTCAAAAGCTTCAACTGTGTTTGGAGGCAGTTCCAGAGATGATCCCTGGTGAGCAATTATTTGTGGGCAGGGACAATCAAAATAAGATTTCCTATTTTGTGAATATAAACCACTTGATGTTAGAAAGAGGGTTAAGAAAAATAGACAATAGTAAAAAATATTTTTATTTAACAAAAAATAATCTTTTTAAATCAATAGTCGATTAGATCAAACATTGTACCGACTTCAGTAGTACCATTTGCTCTATATCTTTGTCCAGTTTCAAGATCTTCAATAATCCATTTTTTTGGACATTTAGTTTTAATTATTAGCTGAACAGAAGAATTTAATTCTTCAGCTTCTTCTCCACTCTTTAATTTTCTTACGTTTGGCAATTTGACACCTCTTTATTTAATTATTAAATACCTATACTAATCCAAATGTGTTCTTAATCCCTGAAATAACATATTCTATTGCAAGCGCTCCAAGAAGCAATCCAAATACTCTTTGAATTACACTTAATAAAGACATACTTATAGTTTCAACAAGTTTAGAGGATAGCCACATACATATTCCTGCTAAAAACACAGAAAGGGTAACTGGAAAAAAATTAATCATTTTACTTATTATATCTGGTCCCGAATTTTCTGCAATGAGCATCGTTATCGTAATTGACCCAGGTCCAGCGATAAGCGGAATCGCTAAAGGAAATGTTGCCAATGAAATAACTGAGGCTTCATCGAGAGCCGTATCTGCTAAATTTTGGCGTCTTTCGTCTCTTTTTTCAAACACCATTTCAAATGCTATAAAAATGAGAAATAGTCCACCAATAATTTTAAAAGAATTTATATTTATGCCCATGACACTCAATAAAGAATGCCCAAGAATAGAGAAGAAAAATAAGATCACGAATGAGATAACAGTAGCTCTTAAATAGATACGTTTTATTTCATTTTTTTTTAGACCATGAGTTATACCTGCAAAAATAGGAATAAGAGCAAAAGGATCTATTGCTACAAAAATCAGTATGAAATTATTTATGAAGGTGCTTGTGTATGATTCCACCATGGGAAAATTTAATTAATTATCAGTAGTTCAGCGAACGTTTGAATTATAAAGTACTTGGCTTAAATATCTCAGTCTTCTGAAAATATCCATCCATATAAAAAATACTTATCATGAGAAAAAGAGTCAAAATAATAGAACCTTCAAATCCAAAGTTTCCACCTGTTAATAATTCATGGCCATTTGGTTTTTGTTCAAATAAACTATTAATTTTATTTCCACTAACTTCAAAACCAAATATTGGTCCTTGCAGATAATTCCATGTTAAATGTGCACCTATGGGAAACCATAAATTATTTTTATGTATTGTATAAATTCCTAAAAATATTCCAGCAAGAAATAAATTTACTAAAGGCAAAATTCCAATATTTGGATTTCCGAGATGCATAATCATAAAAACCAAGGAAGATATAATCAAAGCAACATACTTATTAAAGGAGCTACTCAAATTATGTAAAATGTATCCTCTTATTGCTATTTCCTCATTTAACGATACAATCGCAAAAAGGAAAAAATAAAATATTTGATCATATAAAGAAAAATAAGTTAAATCTATTAACGTAAG
>CAJQGZ010000024.1 GCA_905478065.1 uncultured bacterium
TGTCAGACTTAAAAAAAGCTCTGGATGAAGGTGCAATTGATCAAGATGAATATGATTTAATGAAAGATAAAATTATTAATGATGAATATATAAAAAGCTTTTTCAAGCAAATGGATGAAATAGATGAAGAGGAATTTGATAGCGTTAGTATTTAAAGAATTGATTTCTTGATAAGCTCTAATTAGATTTTATAGTACAAATGAATTAAACTAGCCTATAAAGGATTATCATTATATTAAATCAATTAAAAAGAATGTCGGTTACTTTATTTGCGACCTTGATGTTACTAACCTCTGCTTTTGCAGGAATAGGTTCAGTAGATCAAATTGCAGTGCCAGTAGAAAATACTTCTGAAAGTAATATTGTTCTTGCATTCGCTGAAGAAATGCCGAGGAAAAAAAGGGCTTCTCGCAGTGGAAAAAGAAGTAAAAAGATACGGAAATCTCTTACTGGTGGAGAAGATATTGAAAAACCAAAAGATAAAAAAGATTCTTTAAAAGAAAAGAACAAAGGCGGAAAGAAATCAACTAGTTGGTGGAAGAAACTTTTTTCTAAAAAAGCTGCTACTAAGTAGTATCAAAAAAACGTTTATCTTATTTTTAGAGGCACTTTAACGGTGCCTCTTTTTTTTAACTAAAATTATTAAGCTTTCAATTCAGGTATTATGTTTATAATGAAAAAAATAGCACTATTAATTATTTGTTTTTATTCTCTTCTTTGGCCGATAAACCCACCAAGCAAAGGAAAAATTCCAGAGCAAGTAATGCGGAATTTTCGCAACCAAAATATTGGAAAAGACTACGGCAATCCGGGGTGGATAAAAAGAATATCGGATAGTAGAAACATGCAAAACAGGAATATTCAAATGACCTTTAATATGCCTGTGCTTTTGGGTCAATATTCCGACGTCTCAGAGACATATTTTAATGCAACAGATTTTAACAATCTTCTTTTTGATAATAATGCTACTGGTACAATGAGTGAATACTATGATGAAATATCATATGGTGCTTTTGAAGTTGATGGAGAGGCCAAGGGTTGGTACCAGTCGACTTTATCAATGAGTGAAGCCGTTGAGAACTCAAAGACTTTTGTCGCTGAAATTGCTGCATTAGCTGATGATGATTTTAATTATGCTCTTTATGACAATGATGGTCCTGATAATATTCCAAATTCAGGAGATGATGATGGTTATGTAGATGGTATAATTATTGTCTATTCTGGTTGTGGTGCTGAATGGAGCCCCGGAAATTCAAATATCTGGCCTCATCAAAGTTCGTTAGATGAAGACTATGTAACAAATGATATTGGTGCGAATGGAGAAAATATCATTGTTAGTACTTATGCTGTAAATCCTGAACTTGCAGGAGGAGGAGAATGTTGGACTGATGTTATTAGGCCTATGGGCGTATATGCGCATGAATTTGGTCATATCTTAGGACTACCTGACTTGTATGATAAAAACTCTGCTAATGGTGATTCTGAGGGCTTAGGAGAATGGTGCTTAATGGCTTCGGGTAGTTGGTTAGGCTTTGCGGGTGATGTACCAGCTCATATGTCATCTTGGTGCAAATTGCAGTTAGGTTGGGTAGAACCAGTCGTAATTGATCAAAATATTTCTAGCGTTAATATTAGTACTTTTGCTACGACAGGTTCCGTATTAAAAGTTTGGGAAGATGATTATTATTGGAACAGATATTTTTTAATTGAAAACCGTCAAAAAATAGGGTTTGATTCCAATTTAAATGGAGAAGGATTAATGATATATCACATAGATGAAAATCAAAATTATGGCCTTAATGCAATGAGTGGTGGCTTTGTCAATGATGATGATGATCACAAATTAGTCGATATTGAAGAGGCAGATGGCTACGATGATTTGGATTTTGAATATAATCGAGGCGATGGTGGTGACCCTTTTCCAGGAACGGAAAATAATCGTGTTTTTGATGATTATTCCTACCCATCATCAAATACATATGATAGCTTAGAAACAAATATCTCTTTTGAAAACATAAGTGATTCTGACTCTATTATGTATCTTGATATTCAATATCGCCCAAGAAAAGGTTATGCGATTGCATATGATAAGAGGGGAATGTCTTACTATGGTTTTGGTAATTCAACTGCTTCAGACAAATGGTCCGCTGTTGAGTTTACTGCTGAGCACGATGGCTATATAACGGAGGTCGACTTTGGCGTTCGGTCAGCAATAAGTTGGGAATTAAATATATATGACTCTTTTAATGGAACAAATCCAGGACAATCGTTAATGCCTACAAAAGTTGGTTATGCTGATAATTCTGGTTGGTTATCTGCCTCAATCGATTCAATAGCTGTATCTTCAGGTCAGAAATTTTTTATATCTGTTAAATTTGCTGATGATACTTACTCTGTGCCTTTCGATGATCATAGCTTGAGTGCAGGTACTTCGTATTATTCTACAGATGGTATCAATTTTAGTGATATTTTATCATCATACGGCAATGCTAATATTAGAGCGAAGATAAGCACGGATAGGTTTTTAGCTCTTGATGACAAACTGGTTATGCCAAAGAATATTAAGCTCTTTAGTAATTTCCCAAATCCTTTTAACCCTGCAACTAACATTAGCTACAACCTTTCCTCAAATGGAAGGGTAAAGGTTACCATACATGATATGCTGGGGAGGCTAGTCACGACGCTAATAGATAAAAATCAAAACGCTGGATTTAATTCTATTAGTTGGAATGGAACTAATATTAAAAATGAATTAGTAGCTGGAGGAGTTTATATTTATACAATTCAGTTCGATAAAAGTACTATTTCTAAAAAAATGGTTCTTTTAAAGTAAATAGTTAAAAAGACAACCTAATCTTCTATTTGCTGCATGGTAACCCATCAGTATAAATATCTTGTAATATTCCATTATTATCTTCTATCGATACAATTGTTCCTTCAATTTTTGATTCTAATTTTTGAAAAATAGAAACTAGTTTTTGATCTAATTTATCGAATTTTTTATTTAATTGGATAATAGCAACATTATCATTCGAACTTAAATTTATCTCTGGGTCTTCATTAAAGGACTCAGACATAGACTTTCCAAGTATATCTATTTCAGATTGTAATGACTCTAGTTCTTTCAATTGATCTTTTATTTGTTTATCAATAGTAGTTTGGCCCATAAATACCAAAATTGATGCTACCGCTACGCTACCTGTGATTATACCTTGAAAATATGATTTCATTTAAAACTCCTTATTTAATAATTAAAAAATTAATTATGAGTAAACTTAACTTTCTAAATTAAATAAATTCTCATGATTTTTTATTGTACTTCACTGCAGTATCTGAAACTTTAATATTGATAATAATGACTCGAATGAAAAAATGGTTTGTTAAAAATGAACTATTCGCTGACTTTAGTCTAGCTATTTCGGTTATAGGGGTTATAATACTTATCCCTTATGAAAACGATAATGTTGTGCCAATTCTCATTTGTGGCTGGCTCTTCATCACTATTGCTAAAAGTTATAATGATAAAAAAATCGATAAAGATTAACTTTATTAAAAAATAATAAACACACATTCTTGTATAAAAACCCGAAAATAAAAATATGAAAAAATCATTTAAAATATTAGCTCAGTTATCTCACTTTATTACAATGCTTTTTGGCATAGCGTTGGGTTTAACACTTAGCATATTATATCAGCATTACTATGGCCTTTTCATTGTTGAATTAACACCGGTTATTGTTCTAATAGTTTCTGTCAGTATTGGCTTAAGAGCTTATTCTCTTTTTCTATGGAAAAAAGGTAATTACAATTTATAAATTTTTGATAAAGGTCTTTAAATTCGCTCGTGTTAAATAATCAAATAAAAAGCTTTGCAAGTGCTTGTCATCTTTCAAAAAGTATGATAGATAAGTCTACTTACATTATAAACCTATTAGAAGACACGTCGAGTGGCTTAAGCATGGAAAAGCATAACCAATTAATTAACTTTATGAGTGCAATGATTTCTTCTGGCGAAAAAATTAAAATAATGCGACCCGAAATCGTTGAAAAATTTAAATCGTGGTCTGTCGATGAATTAGGTAGAGGCATGAAGTTTATAGGCACCTATTTTCATCTTCTAAACCAAGCTGAATTAAATGAGATTATATCTATTAATAACGATAGAGATAAAATTTCAGATAAAAATAACCCAAAAATAGACTCAATTCCTGCTGCTATAAAATATTTAAATCAAAATTCGGTTGATTTTGAAGAAGCAAGGGATATTGTGCAAAGTGTATCTATTCATCCTACGTTTACAGCTCATCCCACAGAAACTCGAAGACAATCAATAATTAATAAGCAAAAGAAACTTCTTCATATAATTGATTTGATTTTAAATGAAGACCTGAGTAGTAGTGAGCTAGCTCGTTATGAGAACGAAGCAAAAAGATTATGTGGATTAATAATGTTGACTGATGATATACGATCTCACAGTATTTCAGTTCAAGATGAAATAAATAATACAATTAATAGCACCATTGAAGCGCTCTGGGATGCTGTTCCTGATCTATTAAATGATCTTGAATTCTCCTTTTTAGAGTACTATAAAGAAAAGGTTGAATTGGGAAATATATTATCTTTTCATAGTTGGGTCGGTGGCGATAGAGATGGTAATCCAAATGTAAATAGCCAAGTGACAAAAGATGCTATAAGAAACCAAATTAGCCTAATTATTAAAAAATATTTAAATGATTTAAACATATTATTTGATGATTTAAGTATTCATGTTGATGAGAGCATTGGCGATAGTATTTTATCTAAATCGATCAAAGACGACTTAAATATTATCAAACTAGATGAAAGCATAATTACTCGCTATCAATATGAACCTTTGAGATTAAAAATATTATGTATTTGTAAAAAATTGAAAAACTTTGAAAAGTTAATTAACAGTGATTTTAAAGCTTCTTACTCTTCAAATGAATTTCATCATGATTTAGAAATGATTGCTTATTTTTTAAATAATGTTTACGATGGTGATAGGTTAGTAAATGGGTTAATGAAAGACCTTTTAGTACGATCAAGAGTCTTTGGTTTGTACTATTTAAGTATTGACATACGTCAACACTCTGGCATGCATGAGAAAGCAATAAATGAAATAATGGAGTCGATAAAACCTGGTACTCATTATAAAAAAAATGAAGAGCAAAAAAAATGTGAACTTCTAAATGAATTTATTCATTCGAATGTTGAAGGCATAAATTCAATTAAAGGAAACGCTTCCGTTCTTGTTAACGAGGTCCTAAGCACGTTTGAAATGATTAAAGACGCCTTCGAAATTGATCAAAAAATAATTTCCTCTTATATCGTAAGCATGACACACTCAAAAAGTGATATTCTTGAAGTTCTTTTTTTAGCAAAACTAGCCGGATTAGTTACATCTGATTCAAATAGAATCACATCTCAACTAAATATTATACCGCTGTATGAAACAATATCCGATTTAAAAAATGCACCTCTTTTGTTAAACGAATTAATCGAAGATAGTACCTACAGATTACATTTGAAAAATAGGGATAATTTTCAAGAAATAATGCTTGGGTATTCAGACAGTAATAAAGATGGTGGTTTCGGAATGGCAAACTTTTGTTTGAATGAAAGTCAAATTGCAATTTCTAAAGTGATGAAGAAAAACGATATTGATTTTAGAATTTTTCATGGTCGTGGTGGCTCTATAAGTAGAGGGGGCGGCAAAAGTAATAAAGCTATTCTTAGTCTTCCGAATGAGTGTCAAAATGGAAAAATTCGCTTTACCGAGCAAGGTGAAGTGATTAATTATAGATATGGTTCTGCTAGTATCGCAAAAAGGCACTTAGAACAAATAGTGAATGCACAGATAATTGCTTTGAGTAGAAGTAGTGAATCCAAAGATGATCAGCTTGATATACTTCAAGAAATTTTAGATGAATCTTATGATGCCTATAGAAAAAAGATCATTAGCAAAAGAAGTTGGCATTTTTTACTTAAGGCAACACCAATCAATCATATTAGCAAAATTCCAATTACTTCACGTCCAGCATCGAGGAAAAAAATGGAGGAGAGTGTTCTAGGTTTTGATGACCTTAGAGCAATACCTTGGGTTTTTTCATGGACTCAAATACGATATAATTTAAGCGGTTGGTTCGGTATGGGAACGGCACTTGATAAAGCTTTGAAAAATGATAAAAACCTTGAAAAAATGAGATCCTATTTTATACAATCAAAGTTTTTTAGGCAGTTGCTAGATAATATGTCTTTTGAGATGGCAAGGTCTAGATTGGAAATATCCTTATTATATTCAAAATCAAAAGAAGAGATTTCTTTTCATAAAGCGGTTGAAATTGAGTTTAACTTATTATTAAACGCTTATAAAAAAATAACAGGATACGAGACGTTGCTTGAGCGAAATAAGATAATAGATAGTTCGATTAAATTTCGAAATCCTTTTACAGATATTTTAAACTGTGCTCAATCAGAATTGTTAGAAAGATACAGGTCTGTCAAAGACAAAAATGTGGAATTAGACAATGCCATATTTCTAAGCATTAATCATATTGCTGCTGCAATGCAGACAACTGGTTAAAAATAAAGAATTTTATTGTAGAAGCACTCATGGCTCAAAGAAGGCAAAGGCACTCACAAGCAATACGGTCATCGCTTAAAATTTCAACGGTAGAAGGTTCCTGGTGGGCGGTAATGTATGGTTCCGTTGAAACCTACTTCGGCGCATTTTTTGAATATTTAAAATACACTAGTTTTGAGATTTCAATTTTATCCACTTTCCCTATATTTTTCGGAGCATTATTTCAAAATATGACAGGCTGGTTTTATGATATTCTACGATCAAGAAAAAAGCTTTTGATCATATTAAAATTGATTCAGACTATTACAATTCCCTTGATTTTTTTTGCTGGATATTCTTCCGGTAATTATTTTTTACTTCTATGTTTTATTTGTGCTTATTATGCATTGGCTATGTCACAGATGTCGCCATGGACTTCTTGGATGGGCTATCTTGTGCCAGGAAGACTTAGAGGGCGTTATTTTGGTAACCGTTCACAAGTTGTAAGAATTTTTATGCTTATATCATCTCTTTTAGCGGGTGCTATTTTAAATTCATTTAAAGACTCAAATTTATTTAATGGTTTCGCAATGATTTTTTGTATCGGTATACTAGCTAATTTTGGATGTATTTTTTATCTAAAAAGACAATATGAGCCTGAAGATACTGTTGACGATGAAGAAAGTAAAGTTGATGATAGCGTAGGTACATTAACTGGAAAGTTAAAGCGTTTCATAGCCTATGACTCTCTTTCTGAATTCTCCTTCCACGTATCTGGCCCATTGATGATGGTTTATTGGTTAAGGGATCTTCAGTTTAATTATATTGAGCTAGCTATTCTTATTAATGTCAGCCAAATCCTTGGTCTTTTTAGTATGCGTTATTGGGGTAAAAGAATTGATAGTACGGGGTCTTATAATGCTATACGCTTCACAAGTTTTTGGATTGCCATTTTTCCTTTATTCTGGGTTGGTTTATTTTATTTACCAAAAGAATTATCGTTGCCAGGTGCTATTGTTATCGCGTCCTTGGCTTCTTTAATGTTTAGCGGGAGAGCGCTAGCTCTAGATAATCGTCTTTATGAGCATATGGAAAATAAAAAAATGATCAAAGTGACTTCTAAAAGAATATTCTTCAGAGGTTTATCTATTTTTATTGGTGGTTTAATAGGTGGGCTTCTAACGCGGGAAGAGATAAACCTTGTTAGTATTACCTATTTAGATAATGTTATTCATTTTGTGATGATTTTTTCAGCGGTGCTGAGACTAAGCGTTTGGGGTGCTTTCCTCGGTTCAAAAAATTCTCAGATTTAACATCATTCATAAAAACTATTTTTTATTTACCATTTCCATTAAAATGCGATTTTTTGATGCCGCCCAAGAACAAATTAAACACTCATTGAGATTGTGGCCTCTAGCAGGACAATGCTCTCTTCCAAAAAATATAATTTGTAGATGTCTGCGGTTCCATAACTCTCGTGGCCACAGTTTTTTTAAGTCTAATTCGGTTTTCTTTACATTTTTTCCATTTGATAAACCCCACCTAGCAGCGAGACGATGTATATGTGTATCTACAGGGAAAGCAGGAATATTAAACCACTGAGACATCACTACACTGGCAGTCTTATGACCAACCCCGGCAAGACTCTCAAGGTAGGTCCAGTCTTCTCTTACACCACCGCCTTCAATTAGTTGAAATGCCATTTTGTGAAGATTTTTTGCTTTGGTTGGAGCCAATCCTATTTCTTTAATAACATTTTGGATTGTTTCGACCTCTAGTTTTGACATTTTTTCAGGTGTATCAGCAAGGTTAAAAAGACTTGGAGTTACCTCATTCACTTTTTTATCTGTAGTTTGAGCAGATAGCATAACGGCAACTAAAAGAGTATATGCGCTACTATGATTTAGAGGAATTGGGATTGTAGGGTAAAGTTCTTCGAGTGTTTCCCCAATGATAATTGCTTTGTCTTTTCGTTTCATGGTTCAATTATTCTTTCAATATTTTATTTTTTAAGCTAGTAATAAATAATATTAATCAATTATCTATGTTAATTAATATTGCACATCTAATGATTCCAAAATACATATAAAAATGGTCAGAGTTGAAACAGTTATTGTTGGTGCTGGTCTTTCAGGTCTGGCTTGTGCATCTCTTTTAGAAAAACACAAAAAAGAATATTTAATTGTAGAAAAATCGAATCGAGTTGGTGGTAGAGTAGGCTCCATTTACGAGAATGATTACATATTTGATGTTGGTTTTCAGGTCTATAATACTGCGTATGCAGAGTCCAGCCGTATTTTAGATTTAAAAAACATTGATTTACAATTATTTAAGCCAGGCTCAGTAATACACAATGGGAAAAAGTTCCATATGGTTTCAGATCCAATTAGAGATCCTAAAAATTTATTTAGTAGTCTTTTTTCTTCGTTGTCGAGCTTTTCAGACAAACTTAAAGTTTTGCTCCTAATATATGAATTATCGAATTACAGAATCGAAAATGATATTTCTTTCGATATGACAACACTAGAATATTTAAAACAACGAAAATTTTCCGAGAAATTTATAGATCTCTTTTTTAGCCCTTTTTTTTCTGGGATATTTTTAGAAAAGGATTTAAAAACTTCTTCAAAATTTTTCAAATATGTCTTCTCAAATTTTAGTAAGGGCATGGCTTGTATACCGAAAAATGGTATGCAAAAAATACCTGATTCGATTTCAAACAATATAAATAAAGAAAATATTTTTTTTGATCATGCGTTAATTAAAATAGACCGCAGTAAGATATTATCATTCAGTAATAGTATTGATATAAAAGCTGACAATATTGTTTTTACAGGAGGTAGTGAGAATTTAATTAAAAAAAAATCTGCAAAATATAATTCTGTTTGTAATTTATATTTTGTAACCGATATTGATATAAAAAACGGAAAATACATCCATTTGTTTCCAAAGGATGACTTGATTAATAATATTGCAATTTTAAACAAAGTTAGTTCTTCTTACAGTGCATCAAATAATCTTCTTTCGATATCTGTTCTTGGAGATTTTTCAACATTTGACATACCAATTAATTCGATTAAAAAGAGATTGTCTAACTATTTTGGTGGATCAGAATCAAACTATGATTTCATGAAACGGTTTGACATAAAAAGGGCTACAATCATTCAAAATAAAGACTTCTTTAAAAAAAGAAGTTCTTTCTTAGGCGAAGGTTTAATTGTTGCCGGAGACCATACTGTTACTGGCAGTATTGAAGGTGCTGTATGCTCCGGTTTAAACGCCTCTAATTATATAATTAAAAGATAAATATGATTGAAAAATCTGATTTCAGTTTGTCTTTTGAACCTGTGATTTTCCAAAACACAGAAATTTTAATTCTGGGATCATTACCGGGAAGAAAATCTATTGAATTAAATCAATATTATGGTCATTCAAGGAACAGAATTTGGAGTATCCTTTCTTACTTAAAAGAAAAGGAGACTCCAACAAATTATGATGATAAAAAGGTTTTCTTAAATTTATTAAAAATAGGCCTCTGGGATGTAGCCCGTAGCGCGATTCGAAAAGGAAGTCTCGATAGTAATATTAAAGAAGAAAGACCTAATGATATAGACTTATTAACAAAAACCAATCCTTCAATAAAAGTGATAGGTTTTAATGGCAAAAAATCCGAACAAATGTTTTATAAGTTTTTCAAACTAAACCCTGACATTAAATATGTCTCATTGCCAAGCTCTAGTCCCGCAAATATGGCGATAAACTTTGAAAATATTTGCGAAAAATGGTCTCAACTTTTTTTATAAAAATAATCTAATATGCTTTTTAATAATATAATTAAAAACATAGTATTAATTGCTTTTATTTGCCTGGAACAATTCTGCTGTCATTCAAATAATTCTGCTAATTCAGCACTAGCTTATAACTGCGAATCGCTAAAAGAGCCTCCTTTTCATGGTACTATATTTATTGATAGTGAAATAGTGACCCCAGATGATATTTCTACTTTTGTCAGATTATCATATGATGGAAGACAAGAAAGAGTGATGTTCGATAGAAGAATAGCTAATTGGATTACTATTCAGCCATATTTGTTTCCAGCTATTTATGATGATAATATCCAAATTGAAATTCAAGTAAATCCTGAATTTGGTTCCTACCAAGAGGCAATGATTCAGGCTGAAAAATTTGCTCCAGTGATTGGGCAGCTGCCAACTGAACTTAGAAAAGATGTTAAAACAGTCTGGATTCATCGAGGCGATTTTCCTTTTGGTGGTGGCAATAATAACCTACTTATTCATACGGACTATTCGGTAAAAAATTATGAAGAACAAGGTATTCTTGAAGAAACGCTTATACATGAAGCAGCCCATACCTCACTTGATGAATACCATGCAAAGGATAGTTTATGGCTAATTGCTCAAGAAAAAGATTGTGGGTTTATTTCTTCATACGCTCAGGATCATCCATATCGTGAAGATATTGCCGAAAGCTATCTTCCTTATTTTGCTGTAAGATTTAGAGCAGATAGAATCCCCTTAAGTTTGAAACAAAAAATTGAGTTATCTATGCCAAACAGAATTAAATATTTTGATGATCAAAACTATGATATGTACCCAGTATTAAAATAATTTATTTGTCAAAAAGAAAATTATATTTTTTGACTCTTTTAATTTTGGCTAAACGTATATGATACGTATGTTTTGTTTCGTTTTTAATAAAAAATATTTACAAAAGAGGTGAAAATGTCTCAAGATAGAGTTTATATAAATCAATGCTCCCTAAGAGAAAAGACTTTTGATAATGGCGGTAGTTTAATTAATGCTGCTTTTAAAGTCAGTGAGCTACAAGAACACGTAGATGAAAATGGTTGGGTCAATATCGTTATTGCAAAAAGAAGAGAAGTATCAGAAAAAGGTGCTACTCATTATGCTTACAAAAGTGAATACCAACGACAAAATGCTCCGCAGTCCTCGCAGCCTCCACAAATGAGCCCTGAACCATCTCAACAAGAGCCAACACCAAATCCGATCGAGGATGACGATTTGCCCTTTTAATTTGGATTAAGATGGTAGCAGTATAATCATCTTTATTTCTGTATCGTTTACTTTTTACATCGATTTTTGAATTTTTGTAAAAAGTAAACATACTGACCGACTTCTTAATTAAATATATTGTTTAAATATATTTTAGTATTATATTTTTTCTCCACCTGCCTTCGTATTCAAACCAATTCCTGTATTTTTAATTTTTATGAATCATTATATAATCATATCATGTCTGTTTATTTGTAGTTGTGTTTCTACTATACCAGATAAATACGAGTTAAGGTTAGAAGCCATTACAAAAGAATTGCATAGGACAAAACTAATTGCAAAAAATGCTGTTGGTCGAATAAGTAAATTAGAGAATAAATTATCCGAAAGTATAATCGAGCGAGACCGCCTATTAATAGAGCATAAAAAAGAGACCTCTTTATTGAGGGCTTCTGATGCATTTCACAAAGGCAATAATGCACTTTTAACAAAAAATTATAATAAGGCTATACTATACTACAATAAAACAATTGAGTTGAGGCCAACAGATGCACATGCTTTTAATAATCTAGGAAATGCCTATAAAGAAATCAAAAATTACCCTCTAGCAATTAAGGCATATCGTAATGCTATTTTGTACAAGCCTGATTATGCTAGCGCTCACTATAATCTTGGAATCGTATACCAAAAAAACAATAATTTTGACATCGCATTAGATTCTTACAGAAAAGCTGCTAGGTTAGCTCATTCAGGAGGACAGCAGTGGCTAAAAGAAAGTGGTTTTCATTGGTAGTTTATTAATGTTTGATGTGGATGTAGAAATTAGACCTCTAGTAAATTTTATAAATAATCTTGAGGGCGTTAAAACGTATGGTTCTTGTCAAGGCCATGATGATGGTGGAAAAAGCGGTGATTGGCTTTACCCATACATAAAATTTAAATGTATAAATAATAGGTCTCTTGGGTTGATTGCTGGAATTGAAAATGCATACGCTAACCTTGATAGTCTCCAAAAATTAAATAATTTTAATCCCAGCGAACTATACCAACCAGAATTAAAAGCAATGTGGACTACAGAAGTAGTATCAAATATTGATTATAACAGCATCGAGAACACGGAAGATGATGCGTATGCATTGTTTGTCTTAAGGGCTGACTCAAGTAGTTATAATAAGCCTTCAGAAGTATATGAAGATTTTCCTACTATAATAAAATGGTATGAGATGCAGATGGTTTCAAAATGATATTTATATTTTAATTATGTGTAGAGTGATAAGGGAAAATAATGTTAAAGTACTTATATTAGGATTATTAATATTTATCACATTTAGTGAACCATTGAAAGCAGAACAGGAAAACCAACCTAAGAATTACCACCAGCTTGTAGATTTGTTTTACAAATGGAGAGAATTTGAAAAGCCGCCATTGACCAGTGGTGCTCCAGATTATACTACGAAAATGTTTAGTCATCGTGAAGAAGAGTTCAACTTACTTCGTAAGGAGCTTGAAAAAATGGATACTACAAACTGGTCGGTTCATCACAGAGTAGATTGGAACGTGGTCAATGCTGAAATGAATGGTTACGATTTCAATAGGCGAGTGTTGAAACCGTGGGTTCGTGACCCTGCTTTTTATCAAACTATTTGGATGTATGAAAGTGATGTACCCGCTCACGAGGGTCCTGCAAATCATGCTTTATTAGAATTTTGGCAATATGAATTTCCACTTACTGAGGACAGAGCTAGAGATATGGCTTCAGAAATGGAAGTAATTCCAAATCTTTTATTTCAGGCGAGAGGAAATCTTACTGGGAATGCTAAAGATTTATGGATTGCAGGAATAGAAAATTTTAAGGACCAGCAAAAGAGCTTACTTAAAATCAAAACACACATTAAAAAGGAACATGGAAAACAGTTTAATAAAATTTTAAAAAAACCAATCGACAGAGCATTAAAAGCAAATAATGATTTTATTGAATGGCTAATATCAAAGAAATCAATAAAAAATGGCCCTTCTGGTATTGGTAAAGAAAATTACACCTGGTACCAACAAAATGTTCACCTCATTCCTCTAACCTGGGACGAAGAGGTTTCTTTATTAAAACGAGAACTTGATCGAGCATGGAGTTCTCTGAAGATGCAAGAGCATTTAAATAGAAATTTACCACAAATGAAATCAGCTAATACAAAAGATGAATTTGATGAAATGAAAGAAAATGGCGTGAAACGTCTGATGCAATTTTTATCTGATCATGACATTATGGAAATAAAAGAAAATATGGAACCTGCTTTAAGGGAACACATGGGTGAATTTGTTCCTAAAAACGAAAGGAATTTCTTTTACATTGGTATGCATTATGATCCGGTTCCTCTATATACGCACTTTTACCATTGGTTTGATCTCGCTGAGGTAAGAGATAATCCTCATAAAAGCCCAATCAGAAGAGGTCCTTTGTTATATAATATTTTTGATTCTAAAAGCGAGGGTATTGCCACGGGAGTTGAAGAAATGTTTATGCAACTAGGATTGTATGAAGACAGCCCCAGGTCAAAAGAAATTGTATGGATTATGCTAGCTCAAAGAGCTGCAAGGGGTTTAGGGTCACTCTATGCTCATGCAAATATGATGAACATGGAAGAAGCTGGTCATGTTCATGTAGAATGGACACCGCGAGGATGGATGGAGCGAGAGCCACACCTTTTACAGTTTGAGCAACACTTATATCTGAGACAGCCTGGTTATGGAACATGCTATATCACGGGGAAATATTTAATAGAGCGATTGATAAAATCATTGTCTAAAAAATTAGAAAATGAGGGAGAAAAGTTTAGTATAAAATCTTTTTTAAAGTTTTATAATGATGCTGGAAACATACCTGTTGACCTCATTAAATGGGAAATGACCGGAAAGAAAAAATAAAAAATATTTATTACATTAGTGTCAAAAAAGAAATACATTAAGCGATTAACTAAAGAGGAAAAACATGGAAACAGGTAAAGTAAAATTCTATAATAGAGAAAAAAGATATGGTTTTGTTACCGGAGACAATGGTACAGACTACTTTTTTCATGAATCAATGCTCGTTGATGGTCAACAAGTACGTGATGAAGATAGAGTAGAATTCAACGCAACTGATGGAGATAGAGGTAAACAAGCTACCGATATATCCCGTATAGATTAATTATAGTGAAGGTCCATTCAATTCGGACTTCTTCCACATTTTAGGCTATTCAGCCTAGAAAAATCCACCAAAATTATTTAGTAGATTTTTAGTGAATTAACCTATGTGCAGGGCTATTGTTCTTATTAATGTTTTTAGCATGATTTAAAAGTGTTGAAATAATGAGAAGAGTAGCCCTTTTTTTTATACTTATTTTTCTTAGTAGTTTAACAGCTCAATTAAATCCAAATCCTGAGAGGTTTTACCCTTCAAAGATTGGAAGAGAAATATCTATTGAGCAATTTGTTGAATGGGATAAAAAAAACGCTTTCTCCCAAAACGGTATATTATTTATTGGCAGTTCAAGCATTAGGCTTTGGCCCACAAAGCAGTATTTTGATTATAATATTATTAATCGTGGCTTTGGCGGAGCTCATTTATCTGATATAAATCATTATTTTGATTTAATTGTTTCAAAATACAAACCGAAAATTATTTTTCTTTACGCTGGCGATAATGATATTGCCGCAAAAAAAACACCAAATCGCTTTTTAAGAGACTATCAAAAATTTGTTAGACTTGTTGATGATAGTATCCCTGATTGTTCCATTATCTTCATTCCAATAAAACCTAGTCCAGCTAGGTGGAAGTATTGGGGTAATATGAAAAAAGCTAATAATCTTGTGAGTGAGTATATTAAAAAGTCTTCTAACCAGTATTATATAGATACCGCGGGCCCAATGATTAATGATAGCGGCAGACCTATATCAAGCCTATTTATAAGCGATAGTCTACATCTGAGTTCAGAAGGATATGATCTTTGGAGTAATATCATCCATCCGCTATTAGAACAAGTTATCAACAAAAATAAATGGAAAATATTTAATTGGTGAAATGAATAATTGATAAAAAGATAGCTTTTTATCTTAAGCGCTCTATACTTTATTGACACGTGTTAAAGTCTATTATACTAATCATATTAAAACTTTCACCATCATCTAAAAAATGGTTTTGGGAAAAGTGGTATAATGTATTTGCAAGGAACGCTAAAAATACTAACCTGAAACTAATGAATTATGGTTATCATTCTCCTAGCCTGGAACTTAAATTAAACGAAGAAGATGAAATTGAACGCTACCCGATTCAGTTATACTCTTTTATAGCAAATCAGGCAGAAATAATAGATAAAAATATTTTAGAAATTGGTTCTGGAAGAGGTGGAGGCGCATCTTTTATTGCTAGATATTTACACCCTAAATCTATAACTGGCATTGATATTTCAAAAGATGCCATTGAATTATGCTCGAAAATTTACAATATCCCAAATCTTAATTTTATCGTTGGGGATGCAGAAAATATCCCTTTTGTCGATAATTCATATGATATTTTAATCAATGTGGAATCCTCTCATTGTTACGGTGATATGAAAAAGTTTCTTAATGAGTCTTATAGGGTTTTAAAACCTGGCGGTTTTTTTCTTTTTTGCGATTTTCGAACGAAAAGTAGTATTCAAGAACTTTATGATCAATTCAGCAATTCAGATTTGCAATTTATTAATAGGGTAGATATCACAGATAATATTTTAAGCGGCCTGGATAATCTTTCTAGTTATCGCGAAAAGCATATTGATGAGAGTGTACCACTATTTCTTAGAAAAATATTTAAAACATATGCTGGTATCAAAGGAACAGAAATTTATAATGCATTTTCAAGCGGCTCGATGACATATATTTGCGCTATTTTAAAAAAATAGAGAACCTATCTATTAGAAATAATCAAAATTTAAGATTATTTTTAGCATTGAAATTTGTTGAATCATTAATATATAGGTACAAAAAATGAGATGGTACATTGAGGTAATATTAAATAATTATATCAATTTTCAGGGCAGGGCTCGGCGTAAAGAGTTTTGGATGTTTATGCTCATCCATATGTTGATTTCAATTGCTTTATATTTTATAGCTAAAATTGTTTTAGTAGCTTACTTGACACTTACAATCTGTCCTATGGTTGGCGTAGGAATTCGTCGACTACATGATAGTGGTAAAAATGGAATGTGGATCCTTGCAGCAAATGTTCCGTTTCTAGGTTTTATATACTACTACTTTATGTTCTTAGATAGCGAGCCTAGCACAAATATATATGGTGAGTGTCCTAAAGAATCATATATGGATAAAATATTGAAAGATGAGCTAGAACCACCTGCATACACTAAACCGTCTTCATTGTCTTTTGATAATTTAGAATTTGATTTATCAATACTGAGCCCAGATAAACTATTTAAAAATGAGACTGCTGTACAAATTCTAATCATTGTTTTAGGGCTAATATCAATATTAATGTTTTCGAATTAATAAAATAGAGGAGTTTGTAATGAAATTGTTTTTAGTGCATGCCGGTTTTTATGATGCTAATGTTTCTGGAGGATTTTACGAGTCACATACAAATTATTTTGTAGTTGCGAAGGATGTAAAAGAAGCAAAATCAAAAGCAAAAGAAATAAAAGAGTATAAAATAAAAAAAATGCATATTGATGGCATTAAAGAAGTCGATGTAGTGGATGGTTATAAAATTGAACTTGAAAAATATGATAACCATGATGATAATAGTTCAAGTGATTACTCATATGATGAAGTAAAAAAAATATAATATTTTTTTAAAAGAAATTATTTAAAAATAAAAACTGCGAGGAAATGTATGGTAAACTACTTTAAAGGCTTTTTTACCTCGGGACTTCTTTTTTGTTCTGCTGCTATTTTTATGGCTTCACAATACGGCGGATCTCAACATTTTGGAGATATTATTGCAAATTCTGTTACTGTTACTGATAAGAATGGATTCGGAGGTGCTTTTAGAGTTTTAGATAAAAATGGAAATGAACTCATATCCATTAAAAATGGTGCTATTCAAATCTTTAATGAAGAGAACTCCGAAGTAGTAAGCATTAGTGCAGATAATAAAGGTCAGGGTAATATATTGCTTCAACGTGGTGGATATTTAAATACCTTTAATGAGATTGGTAAAAAAACGACATCATTAGGCGAAAATAGATCTGGTGAAGGTATATTGTCTACATTTAACAATGATGCCAAATTGACCTCAGTACTTGGCGGGGTTGATGGCGGTTTTGGTAAGCTTAGCTTATTTGATAGTAGAGGTAAAGAAAGTCTTCATTTAATCCAGTCTCTAACAACCTTTAATAGCGATGGGAAACTAACAGGTAAATACGGAACAAACTCTAATGGTGATGGCTCTGTCCTTCTCTATGATAAATTCGGTAATAGAGGTTGGTACAAAACTGGGAAAAGTTCATAAAATATGAATAAAATTAATAATAATGACATTCGTTTAGAAATCGAGAAGCATGAGTATAAGCTTTCAAAAGAACCTGAGTTTGTTTTTACAAGCGTAACAACAGTAATAAATAGTTTTTTTGAACCTTTTGATGAGGTTAAAATTTCTACCCATCTTGCAAATAATGTTCCTAAATATTTCGGAGAAACACCAGAATCGATCATGCAGCAATGGCAGGTTGCTCGAGAGCATGGAACAGAAGTCCATCTTGAAATTGAAAATTGGATAAAAGAAGGTACAGCGCCAAGGGACCTTAAATCTATTGCCGCAAAAAAATGGATTGACGTTTACATCTCGAAACCAAATGTCGATACATTCTCTGAAGTCATTGTCTACAGTAAAGAGCTCGCTATCGCAGGTACAATTGATGTTTTGATGATGAATAAAAACTCAGGTGAATATGTCTTAATTGATTGGAAAACTTCAAAAAGAATTGATAAAAAATCATTTAAGGGTAAAAAAGGAATCAGGAAAGAGAGTTCTCATATCGATGATAGTAAGTATAATCATTATGCCCTCCAATTATCTTTATATAGATACATACTTGAAAAATACTATGGTATAATGGTTTCCAGACAATTAGTCGCTCAATTAAAGGATGATAACGTAGAAACTTACTCTATGCCTTACATGAAAAACGATATAGTATCAATTCTTAACAGTCTCAATTAATCGTGGCAGAAAAAAAAGAATTTAAAAATAGATTTTCTTGGAGTTTTTCGAGAGATAATGCATTTAATACATGCAAACGTAAATATTACTATTCTTATTATGGAAGTTGGGGAGGTTGGAATAAAGATGCGGATGATCTTAGTAAAAAACTGTATTTATTGAACAAAATGTCATCGCTTCCAATGCTTGCTGGTACAATCGTTCATGATGAAGTTGAAAGAACTCTTAAGGCTGTGCGATACGGCAGAAATGCAGATATAGTTAAGTCTAAAGAAAATGTTATTAAGGTTTTCAAGCAATCCTGGGCTCAATCAAAAAATAAAGACTGGAAAGATAACCCTAAATGGAAGACAAATTTATTTGAACACTTTTATAATCAAAAGCCAACTGATGAAGCTCTCCTAGATATTAGGGATCTTATGCTAAATAGTATAGATGGCTTTTTTGCTTCAGATTCTTATCGCTTTATTCAAACGATGTCGGATTCTCAATGGCTCGCCATTGAAGACCTTGATTCTTTTGAAGTTCATGGTGCAAAGCTATGGGTTAAGTTAGATTTTGCTATTAGGCATGGCGAACGAGTTTATATTTACGATTGGAAGACAGGTAAGGTTGCGAAAGAAAATGAGGTTCAGCTGGCTATATATGCGCTCTATGCTCAACAAAAGTGGGATGTCGATCTTAATCTTATTCGTCTCTTTGATGTTTATTTAAATCAGCAGTTGCCTGTAAAAGTTAAGCCTACTAATAGACTGATAGATTCTGCCAAAGTGTTTATTGAAACCAGTATTGATTCAATGAAAGAGCTATTAACCGATGTTGAAAATAATAAAACAGAAATAGATCTGTTCCCTATGATTGGAGAAGATCGAGAGAGCTATCCATGCAGTTATTGTAGCTTTCAAACCGTTTGCTTTGATTAGGTAGGAATTAAAAAATATGAATAAAGTTAAATATTTAGTTTGGTTTTTTGGAGTAATTCTATGGAACTATAGTGTTCCCGGAGCTAAGCCAATATATGATATTGGTATGGCTGTTTTTCTTAAGCATATGTTTGAAATCAGTAGATTGATTTCTTTTAAGTATTAATACATTGTCTAACAAAATAATGATTTAAATTTCAATGCATTTTTTAGTATTTCATTAATTATGGAGTTTCGTTCATGAACGATAGAACAGCGGTATTATTTCTAATACTTTGCGTTGCTGCTTTGCTCGGACTTATAGAGCTTGAAAAAGTATTCCAAGAGGAAAAAGAGGCGAAAAAAGTCCAAAAAATAGCCGATATAAAAAAGCAAAAAATAGAAAAGAAAAAAGTTGCAGAATTAGAAGATAAGATTTTCAAAGTAAGAATTAAGCATGATGGTAGGCCTGAAACGAACACGGCTACTGTCATTCTAGATGCAGGTGGCTCATATGATCCGAACAAGGTGGATAAGTTAATTTTTGAGTGGAAACAGACAGGAGGTAAAACTGTTTATTTAGAACCTAATCCTAGTTCTCCGCGAGTTGCATTCAATGCTGGTCCAGGCGAGTATGCATTCGAAATAACACTTACTGATGGGTATGGAGAAATTATTAAAGACACCAAGATCGTACATGTGTTAAAAGAATCAAATGAATTGCCTGTTTTAGAAACTAGAGTGTTGGCTAAATAATTAAAGTAATTAAAGAATTGAATTTAGTAAAAACAAATAATGTTAAGCTTAGCCAGTTAAAAAAAGACAAGGTCTTTCTTAACCTTAATGAATTTAGTAAGCAAGATATTGTCGAAATAAGTGATAAATATCCTTTTTCATTTCAAGATTTAAGGCAGCTGTCAATCATTGCCACGGATCTTTATATGTGGAATGAGAGCGGTGTAAGAGACTGCATTGAAGAATTTGAGAATATTCAAAAGAAAGATTTATCAAAAAAAGAAGTCATTGCACATGTGAAAAACCATTGGGAAAATTTGCGCGGTGCAAAAATAAAATATGAGCCTGTAAATAAAAAAGAAGTCGAACGTCCAAAGCCAAGGAAAGTTCAGTTAAGTGATCAAGAAAATGAAGTGTTTGGTATGTGTCCTGTTGCCTCAGAAAAAACAGTTTGCTGTAACTTAATGACCATTGATGCTGTACAAGGGTGTACCTTGGGATGCAGTTACTGCAGTATTCAGACATTTTATTCAGACGGGAAAGTTTCAGTAGATAAAAATTTGGCTGAAAAACTTGCTAATATTCCTCTTGACCCTAACAAAAATTATCATATCGGTTCTGGTCAGTCTTCTGACTCTTTAGTGATTGGGAATAAAGAAGGTGTGTTAGATGCGCAATTAAAGTTTGCTAGTGAAAACCCAAATATTATTTTTGAATTCAAAACAAAATCAAATAATATTTCTCATCTATTAAAAACAGACCTTCCTGATAATGTTTTTGTTTGTTGGTCTTTAAATCCGCAATTGTTTATTGACCATGAAGAGCATGGCACTGCTAGTCTAAATCAAAGGCTCCAGGCAGCAAAAGATTTATCAAGAAAAGGCGTTTTAGTTGGATTCCATTTTCATCCAATTGTCTATTACGAAGGCTATGAAAATGATTATAAAAATATTGTTAAAAAAGTGATGTCGATGTTTAAGCCCTCTGAAGTTGCTATGATTTCTATGGGAACACTTACCTATATAAAGCCCGCTATCAATAAATTGAGATCAACCGGTTTGAAAAGTAAAGTGCTTCAAATTCCGATGGCTGATGCAGTTGGAAAATCTTCTTATACAAAAGAAATTAAAAAAGAGATATTTTCGACAGTCTATGACCAATTTCAGCCTTGGCACAAAGACGTATTCTTATATCTTTGCATGGAGGAAAGTTCAGTTTGGGAGTCAGTTTTTGGAAGTTACTATAAGGACAATGTTGACTTTGAGACCGCTCTTTTTGATAGTGTATCTACAAAGATGAATAAACTAGAAATCGTATAATTTCAAAAAATAGTAAAACCTATTCATCTATAATTTTTAATTGGATTAATTAGGAGTTTATATGAATCAGTATATGGCAGGTTTCATCTCTGCAATAGTTTTAACCACAAGCTTTTTCCTTTTTATAGGTGCAAATAAGCGTTCCATTGATAATCTTACTGTCCAGAATATTACCATAGTTGATGAAAAAGGAAAGGTCGTCGGTAAAATTGGTAATGATAAATTCAAGTCTTACTTATGGCTTAAATCCTCAAAAAGTAAAAATGCCGATATTGAATTTTTGTCAAAAAAAAACGGCGGATTTTTAAAGCTTCGAAATTCTTTAGGCAAAGATGTTGTGAGTATGGAAGTCGATAAAAAAAATAATGGTAAAATAATTTTAGGTGGACGCGGCGGTATAACATCGCTAAAGCTTGAGTCTGTTAGTAATGAAGGTGGCCGAATGACATGTTTTAATCTTCGTGGGAGCAAAACAGTCTATGTGGGCACAAACAAAATTAATGGTGGCCAAATTAAAACGTATAATGGCCTAGGGCTAGAAACCGTTTTTCTCGGAACAGACCAAAATGATGCTGGTCTTTTAAGTGTGAATAATAATGCCGGTCTTTTCAGAGCGATGGTAGGAGTGGGTAGAGGTGATAAGGGTATACTGAATTCTACTTCTAGATAAAATATTAATTAATTTTTACAATTTTAATAATTGGAGTCAAAAATGAGTCAATACTTACATGGATTTATTACAGCAATTTGCCTTTCAGCAAGTTTTGTTATGTTTACAGCCTCAAAAAGTAACAATTTAGGAGATATTACCGTTAATTCGATTAAGGTTGTAGATAATCAAAATGGTGGTTTTATTACCACATACAACAGGTTAGGAGAAATTACAGCTTTTATTGGAGGCGTTGAAGATGGGAGTGGTAAAGTTGCCTCTTACGATAAAAACAAAGTTCAGTACTCCATTAATAGTGTTGCGGATAAGCAACGTAAGCAAAATGAGGAATTACTTAATCGTGTGAGAGAAAACGAAATAAGGACTATTAGTAGAGAAAATGATATTTATGAGGCAAAAGAACTAATTTCTGAAAACAATGACTTAATTTATACTCATTACGATGAATTGTCAGCAGAAATTGATATTCGGATTGAGCTATTCAGAAAAAAACTAGATGAAAGAGAATCTTTAATTGAAAAAGCGATTGAGCAATTATCAAATTTCGATGATGATATTAGGGATAATAAATCGATGATTGTTGAAAATACGCAAGAAATCCATCAAGCTTTTGAGGCTATTATGGAGAATACCGAATCATTTAGGCATACAAAAGAAACATTAACAAAAAGAATTATGGAATTATATGGTCCATATTAAAAGTATATTATTCCTAAAATCATAAATAATAGAACTGGGAAATATATTAATTCATATTTTAAACAACTATATAATCTAATTACCTTTATCCTCAGAATATCTGTTCGTTAAGTGATATTAAATATCAGGTTTATAGCTAAGTTAAACTTTGTTTTTAGCACAATTATTTACATTATAAATTTATTATAAAAGGAACTTGAACATGACTAAGGTCAAATATCTTACATCTCTATTAGTTTTTACCATTATTGCTTCTGTTGGTT
Organism: uncultured bacterium; assembly: GCA_905478065.1. Lineage (GTDB taxonomy): Bacteria > Fidelibacterota > Marinisomatia > Marinisomatales > UBA1611 > TMED80. The sequence continues at coordinate 23,391 of CAJQGZ010000024.1, forward strand.
TTGCTCAGGGTGGTCGTGATCTTACCGGTACTTCTGTCGATGCTTATGGTTTTAGGGCTGAGGGTGATAACTATACTACTGTTGAGCTTTCAATAAATGTGGTTTCTCCTGATTTGAACTTTGCAGATGGGGTAAGATTTAATTTTGGACAATCTATTAACATCCTAGATGCATACATTGCTTCAGATATGATGGGTAGTCAACCTGCGGTTGTTATGCAAGGAAATGAGGTGATGTTTGGAGATTCTAGTTTAAGCAGCGTTGGATTATTTCAGAGCGGTACGATTTACGATTTTATTGTTCTTTTAGATGGAGCGGTCCAGGCACCGATAAGTATTGATTACACAGTTTATGACGATGGTTGGGCTCAAGATTTTTGTGTTGGTGATCCTGAAACTGGAGAAAATAACAATTGTGAGCTTTGTGAAGATTATAATCTAGGTATTGACTGTGATAATAATAACATTACTTTTATCGTGAACGCTGATGGTGTTGTTTCTATCGATGAGATTGAATCCATTGCTGCGCCAAATCAAAACCCTCGTATTGTTTCTATATCTGATATAGACAATGATCAAGGCAAACAAATGATGCTTTCTTGGGCACCTGGAGATTTAGTTAATTTGCCTTATTTTACAGAGTTTAGTCTTTATCGCTACAGTGCGCATCCATCTGATTATGTTTTAACCGGAAATGGCGTATTTTATGGTGAGTATTTTTCTAGCCCAGGCACAGGCACATCTCCAAATTTTGGAGAATTAATTCTGACGCGTGAAGACTCAATGATTAATATAAATTTCGACCAGAACCCTCTGCCTGTAAATGATGATTTTCAAGTTAGGTGGACTGGAGAGGTTAATGCTCCAATTTCTGGACAATATAATTTCAGAACTCATTCTGATGACGGAGTAAGATTGTTTGTTAATGGTTCCTTAATTATAGACAGTTGGTTTGATTACCCGCCAACCTCGAATACTGGTTTAATAGAACTTAATGAAGGGCAACATACAATAGTCCTTGAATATTATGAAAATGGTGGTGGTGCAATGTGTGATTTGTTCTGGACTGTTCCAGGGCAAGAAGAGTCTTTCGTAATGCCTTCAGGCAATGATGTAATGACGAGTGATTTAGGTACTTGGGATTTCTTATCAACAGTACCATGGGTTGGTCACGAGCCCTATGCCGCTTTGGTAAATACTCTAGAAGATGAATTACCTACGGCATTTAAGGTTGTCGCACATACTGAAGATCTAAATGTATTTTTTCATTCTGCTCCTCTATCTGGTAGGTCTTATGACAATATTGCTCCACCAGCACCAGGAGACCTAGTTGCAACAGTAGAGGGCGCAAATGTTATTCTTTCTTGGAATTCAATCGATGTAGAAGATTTTAATTACTATAGTATCCACAGGGGGTCAGACTCGCTTTTCCAACCAAATTTTAGCAATTTTGTCGGATTCTCAGCTACTTCAAGTTTTGTAGATGAAAGTGCGCCATCTAACCTTCATCTTTACTATAAAGTAAGTGCTACTGATATGGGTGAAAATTTAGGACACGGTTCTGAAGCTGCTTATGCTTATATCGCTGTTAATAGACCGCCTCAGGTATATGATGTTGCACTATCTCCTGCCGTTCCAAACGAAACGGATGATATTTCAGTTTCTTATTTATTTGAAGATCCAGATGGAGATATTGAAGTAAACACAGTTATAAGCTGGTTTAAGAATGGCGAAGCAACAACATACTCTGGTACTGTTTTGCCCGCTGCTGCAACTGCTTGTACTGAAGAATGGTATGCGACAGTCAGTCCTGGTGATGGACAGGTGTCAGGTATCGAAATTTCTTCAAATGTTGTAACCATTTGTGGCGGAAATACAGCACCAGTTTGGAGTCAAGACATACCAATGATTCACATTGCTGAAGACTCAGATAATAATATGATTGAAATGGCTGGTTTTGTAAACGACTCTGAACAAGCGGTTTCGCAGTTGAGTCTATCTGTAACAGGAAATACGAGTGAAGATTTGATTTCAGCTTCATTCGATGGCAGTAAATTGGTTATGTCTGCTGTTTCACAAAACTTTTACGGTTCTGCTATTGCAACATTAACATTAAGAGCAGATGATGGTAATGATTTTTCAGAATCTTTCGTGGATGTAAGCATTGACCCAGTTAATGACAACCCTGTCATTTTATCTTACAACGGACCTTCTAGTTTTGATGAGGATGAGAATTTTGTTTTTGAAAAATATAATTTTACCATTGATGATCCCGATAACGATATAGTAGATATGGAATTATCTGTGCTTCCTGGCGAAAAATATATGAGATCAATGGAGACACCTGGAATGATAAATACCGCACCAAACTTTAATGGTCCTATTAATGTTGACATTCAAGTTTTAGATGGTAATGGTGGCGCTGCAATTTATTCTGTTGGGATTAATGTTGACCCGGTTAACGATCCATCTTTCCTGATAACCAGCGGTTCGGACGTAATAAATAATGGTGCTGCTAATGAAGAACAGGAATATAGTTTAACATTGTCTTGGAAAGACCCAGATGGCACGGATGATGTTAACGTCTACGAGGTATTATTAGGCGCTGCCGCAAGCGATTGGCTTGAGATTTCAAATGTCTACAGTTCTGGAGCTGAGCAAGGAAGGGTTTATAATGCAGTATTATCTGGAGTTCCAGATGATGAAAACCTTTCGCAAAATGATGTTTCTTTTTCCGTTGTTGACCGTTCAGAAGGTTTCGAAGAAAGTTTTATTGAATATTATTACATTCCTATTAATGCAGTAAATGATGCTCCACAAATTGAAATATACACTGGTTCTAGTGAGGTTTTCGAAGATGAAAACCTTATGGTAACTGCAAATGATTTTGTTGTTGATGATCCTGACAATAGTCCTCTAGACTTTTCTTTAATGTTTGCTTCTGGAGCTAACTATTCTACCGGTTCTGATTCGAAAACAATTATACCTGATCCTAATTATAATGGTTCATTAAGTGTGAGAGCCTTCATTAGTGATGGTGAAAAAAAGGATTCATTGGATCTAGTCATTTCTGTTGTTCCTGTTAACGATCCTTTAATGTTATCAACTGTAATCGATGGGCAGGCTGTTGAAGAAACTGCTTTTTCGAAAACAATAACGTGGACAGATATTGATAGTTCAGGTGCTGATAGTTACAGCGCTTCCATTTATGGAGGTGCTTCTGAGTGGTTGACCCTTAGTTCTGTAATAGAAACAAACGGTGTTTTTAGTGTGCTCTTATCTGGGACTCCAGATGATGAGAATCTATTTCAAAATGACATATCTCTTAAAATTGTGGACTTATCAGAAGGTGAATCGGTAGAGAAGAATATTTATTTCTCTATTGCAATTGATGCAATCAATGATGCTCCGGTTGTAGTAAGCTACTCTGGTGCGACTGAAATCCTTGAAGAGGAAAGTTTTGAAGCTTCTATTTATGATTTTGTCATTGAAGATATTGACAATGATTTTCCATTTGATTTTACGTTGCAGGCTGTATCTGGAACTGAGTATGCGGTATCAGATGACGCTTTAACAATCACCCCAGCTTCTGACTATGTTGGGTCTCTAGATGTGAATTACTCTATTTCAGATGGCACCACATCGGTAGATTTTGTTTTGCCAGTGACAGTTATTCAGGTTAATGACGCGCCTTCAATATCTAGGTATAACGGCGCCGGTTCCATTGCTGAAGATAGTGAAATTGCTTTTATTGCTTCGCAATTTGGCATTTCTGACCCTGATGGGATAGATCAAACATTTACTATATCAGTTCTTGAGGGCATTAATTATGCTATCATCGCAGATGGCGCAGGATTGAAACCTGTTGAAAACTTTAATGGTTCCTTGTCAGTAAACGTTGTTGCAAAGGACCAAGATGGTGCATTTAGTACTGCGTTTCAATTTGACTTAAATGTGTATGGTGTTAATGATATTCCCATGCTAACAGATCTTGCAATAACGCCGGCCGTCCCAACAATAGATGAAAACCTGTCTGTCAGCTATTTAACAGAAGATATTGACAATGATGCTGTAACCGTTACAATTAAATGGTATAAAAATGGCTTGCTTGAAACATCTCAAACAGGCGCTGTCGTTAATGCTTTATCAACAGTTTGTAATGACGAATGGTATGCTGTCGTAACACCAAATGACGGAATTGTTGATGGGGAAAGTTATACGTCAAACAGTGTTGAGATTTGCGGTGCTAACACCGAGCCAGTTTGGTCTTGGAGTGAACCTGTACTCCTTGAAGAAGATGGCATTGTTGAAATTGATATATACAGCAAAATGTATGATGCTGAACATGCTCCATCTCAAATAGTCTATAGCGTATTGACCAATACGGGTAGTGATAAGATTTCTGCTTCAATTTTAGGCCAAGTGCTTACCTTGACAGCATTAGAATTAAATTATAATGGAGATGCTGCTTCAAACATTACTGTAAATGCTTATGATGGCGGTTATAATGTTCCAGTTACATTTTCTGTTAATATCACGCCATTAAATGATGCTCCTACAGCAACAAACGATGTCATTGTTGTTGACGAAGCAGGAACATATGTTTCTGATATATCTTCGGGCTTACTATCGAACGATGTTGATGTTGATGGGGATTTGCTTTCATTGATTGTAGAAATTGAGCCGATGTATGGAATCTTAACGATAAATGAAGATCAATCAATTTCATACGTTCACGATGGCAGTGAGACAACATCAGACTTTTTTACCTATGTAAGCAGTGACGGGGAATATTATTCAAACGCAGCTGAGGTTCAAATATCGATAACACCAATTAATGACTCTCCAGTTATTGTCTTTTCAACAAGTTTTGAAACATTTGAAGAAACTGCTTTTGATATTTTGATTGGTGATTTTGTTGTAGAGGATCCAGATACAGACTATGAGTCATTGATACTTGAAATAGCCGCAGGCGAAAACTATACTGCTAGCGCTATTACGAATGGTTATACTATTACTCCAGCTTTAAACTTTTCTGGACAGTTATTAATTATAGCAAGTATCAGCGATGGAATCGTTTCTAGTGCTGCTTTAGAACTTAGCGTAACTGTTATAGGTGGTAATGATACTCCAGAGATTACAACTGCTTTATCAGACATTTCTGTCGATGAAGATGCGAGTCCCATTATGGTTGAATTATATGGTTCAGAAACAGCTCCATATTTTTACGACAATGACGGCGATGATTTAGTCTTTGAAGCATATACTGGAGGTTATGAACTCCTCATGCCAATGGTAATGAATGACACGCTTAAATTGGAGTTTTTCCCAGATGCTTTTGGTAGTGATACAGTCTTCGTTATCGGTACAGATGTAAGCGGTGAATCTGTTACAGATACTGTGTTAGTAATGGTTGCGAGTATAAATGATGCACCAGTTATTACCACAGCTGCATATTTTGTCATTGAAGAGGAAGATTCTTTTACTGTTACCTTAGATGATTTTGTTTATTATGATATTGATAGTGATGAAAGTAGTCTAACATTAATGGTTGAGGACGGAGACGGATACAGCGTTGAGATGGTTGAAACAGGATATAAAGTTATCGCCGATGAGAATGTCACTGATACATTGTATGTTCCTTCAACAATAACTGACGGCGATTCTTTGAGTAATGTATGGGAGCTTTTAGTTGTGGTTTTACCGTCAAATGATGCTCCTATTGTCTTAACAGCAGTAAATGATATTATTGTTGATGAAGATGCAGATGAGGTTGTTTTAAGTCTTCTCGGATCTGAAACGTCGCCTTATTTTTATGATAGCGATGGAGACTCATTAAATTTTGATGTTTCTACGAATGGTTCTGGTGTTGTGTCAGCTTTCGCTGCTTCAGATTCGTTATACTTATCATTTTATCCAAACCTTTCAGGGCAAGATACTGTTTTTGTCGTTGCTACTGATCCTTCAGGCGATGATGTAATGGATTCTATTGTTGTTACCGTTAATACGGTCAATGATTCTCCAGAAATTGTAGATGCTCCATCATTTGAAATACTTGAAGATGATTCTATTGACGTTTTTATTTATCAGTTTGTGATAAGAGATCCTGACACTCAGTTGGAGTTAATTACCTTAGATATTACAGCTGAAGATGATACAGCTCCTGTAGTAAATCATTATACAATCACTCCGATTGAATATGGTTTCAGAATTGTTCCCAATGAGAACTTTTTTGGAGACATTCCGCTTGTAGTAAAGGCTAACGATGGTTTTTCAACGAGTGATCCTTTTTACGTTTCAGTTCATGTAATGCCTGTAAATGACGCTCCAATGATTATGATGCCTTTAGCCGATATTATTGGCGAAGAGGATTCAGATTCTATTGTTGTTAACTTGGGCGGCTCTGAAACAGAGCCTTACTTTGTTGACTTAGATGGAGATAGTATCGAATTTGGGATTGAAGCTGCTAATAATGATATCTTTGATTGGTCTTTAGATGGGTATGATTTAAAGATTCTTCCAATGATTAACATGTTTGGTGTAGATACGCTTCATATTGTTGGAACAGATGGTTCTGGAGCATTTGTTTATGATACTGTTCTGGTTACTATAAACTCGGTTAATGATGCGCCATCTGCTTTTACACTCATAACACCTGATGACAGCTTAGAGGTGGTAATTACTGCTGCATCTGCTTCTGGAGGTGCAACAATTGATGTGTCGTGGACAATGAGTGAAGATGTAGACGGAGATAGTGTGGGTTATGGATTTATTCTTTATAATGGACCATATGCACTTGAAACGCCAGCATTATATACAGCAAATGTAGAAATGACTGAACTTTCTATCCCTCACACATCTGCACTAGCTCTCCTTGAAACAGCAGGGTTACAGTATGTTGAATGTGACTGGATGGTTTTTGCAACAGACGGTGTGGATACTACATTTAGTTCTGAAATACGAACATTAATACTTGATGCTAGGCCAGTATTATCTGTGGGGGAAGCATCAATACCAGAAGTGTTTGCATTGCATCAAAACTATCCTAATCCATTTAATCCAACGACAACTATTAATTATGATATTCCTGAGTCTCAAATAGTTTCTATCATGATCTATGATGTTATGGGACGTGAGGTTCGTACTCTTATTAATGAATTTCAAGAGTTAGGGTATAAAGCTATTCGCTGGGATGCTACAGATAATTTAGGTAGAAGTGTATCTGCTGGAATGTATATTTACACAATCCAAGCGGGTGATTTTAGACAAGTGAGAAAAATGGTACTTCTCAAGTAGTTTTTTAAAATAGGCTTCCATAAATCTTGGGAGCCTATTTTTTTTTAATTTTATAGGATGGTATTTACTATGTGGTTTTCTCTAATTTTTTTGACAGCAACTATTGCTTTTTCTGAATCTGATTTCATTTCTAGTAATTGGGCAGGAGATATTGAATTATCAAGTGTTTATCAAAATGAATATTCACCATCAATAGATAGAAATTCTGGTGAGTCTAATTCTTATTTAAATTTTGATGGGGTTGATGATTATCTAGATATTCCTGCTTCTTCTGATTATGATTTTTCTGATGAGGATGCATTTAGCTTGTCTTTTCGGGTTAATTTTAATGATGTATCCTCTGTCCAATACATTTTCTCGGCCGAGGATATGTTCTGGGTTTTTTTAAATGATGATGGTGAGATTAAATTTAGATACAGAAATCATCCATCGGGGAATTGGCCAGAAATGAGTTCAAGTTTTTCTCCTCAGATTGAAACTTGGTACCATATTCTTATTACCACCGATAATGGCTCATCTAAAATTTATATCAACGGCTCTTTAGATGAAGAATCTAGTGTTTCAATATCAGGATTAACCGCGAATGGAAACAATACTCGAAATCTCGAGCTTGGTGCTAAAAAAAGCTATTCATCTAACCCGCAATACTTTTTAAATGGGAGTTTAGACGATGTTGCAATCTGGAATAAATCAATACCTAGTAGCGAGGTAAATGCAATTTATAATCACGTAAATCTTAGTTCGAATACCTCTGGTTACAATTCTGCTGGAAATTTAGTTTGCTATTGGCGCTTTAATGAAGGTCAGGGTAGCACAGCGAATGATTTAAGTTCAAATAATAACAATGCTGTTATTAACGGTGCGTCTTGGAATGAAGAAAATGCATCTTCCATTAAGGTTGCCGTTGTCAGTAATTCTAACCTTGGCACTAAAGAATTGGTTGCAGCGCAATTAAATGATGATACCTATTTTGACTTTTCTGCGGTCACTTTGACTTTAAACCAAGCAGATGAAATTTCGGAAATCTCTGATTATGATGTTATAATTATTGGTGGTTCAGGACATGGAGATGGAGGATATACTACATGGTCATCTAATTTTTATCCTAACTTGAATACATATTTACAAAATGGTGGCGGTATACTCATTTTAAGCTGGTTTATTTATGAGACACAATCATATTATACTGGCAATGCTGATCTAGCCGCGATTACTCCTTACGCGCAGAATCCGGGTTACCAATATCAACAACCAGGGCAAATTTCTATAGTTCAAAATGACCATCCAGTGACCAATGGTATCTCAAATTTTACTCCAACCTGCAATTATACTGAATATGCAACATCTATTGATCCAGGTGCCGAAAAGCTAGGTGGTTTTAATAATATTGATGATGCTTATCCTATAATCGTTCATGATCATGGCAGTAATGGTAGGACCGGATATTTAGGTGGTTTGTACATTGCTAGCACTAGTTATGTTACTAGCGGCATGCGTTCCGGCGTGGAGGATCAGTTATTAGAGCAGATGGTTTACTGGTTAGCGGGGGGTGAGTCAAATCAAAATCAACCTCCAGTGGCAAATTCATTTTCATCTTCATCCGTTGAGGATGTGCCAGTAAATATTGATCTTATTTCACAGGACGCTGATAATGACACTATCAGCTATACGATCTTAGATGGTCCATTTCATGGGGAGGTCGTTTTCATAACAGATTCTACCGTTACATATTCCCCTTACAATAATTTTTTTGGTTTAGACTCGTTTAAGTATGTAGCCTATGATGGTGAAGCCTACAGTGAACCCGCTATGGTTACCATAGAAGTGACCGAAGTGAATGATAAACCAGTAGCAATAGGTGATCATTTTATGATAGCAGAGGATGATACGCTTCATGGAGAACTACATGCTGAAGACGGAGATTATTCCCCTACACAGCAAGAGATGCAAGATTTAAGCTATAGTATTACTTTAAGCACGTCGAACGGCACTCTAAGCGTAATTGATACCTCCGGAGAGTTTACTTACACGCCTGATGTGAACTTTTTTGGTGCAGATAGTTTTCTATTTTCTGTAACAGATAATGGCACCACTGATGGCGCAGCTGATTTTCTATCTGATACTGCGATGATACATCTTTTTGTAGAGCCGATGAATGATGCTCCGGTGTTATCTGCTTTTGCAGATACATCGATGTCTGAAGACTCGACACTGGTTCTTGCCGTATTTGCTAGTGACATTGATAATGCTGAACTAAGTGTTTATGCCTATAGCTCCCAGGACAGAGTATCTGCTTTTGTAGACGATACACTTCTTTATATCACTCCAGATGCTGATTGGAATGGAACAGCAGAGATCGTTGTTGTTGCTAATGATAATATGAGCAGAGCGTCTGATGTAGAGGAGTTTACTATTGATGTCATTGCTGTGAATGATGCTCCATTTTTTACGATGGATCATTTCCACGCTATGGGGGACATTACATCAGGACTAGAGCACTGGATCTATGCAGATGATATAGACTCTGATATCTTTTTTACCCTTGAAGGAACACCTTCGTGGATATCATTAGATGGATCGAAGATCGTAGGTCAGCCAGAGCAAGATGGGGAGTATGTATTTACCTTGAGTGTATCGGATAGTGAGTATGTTGTAAGTGAGCAGTTTACAGTTTATATCGCAGACCACCGTCCGGAGATATTAAGTTTAAGAGACGTAGCAAATGACCAGGGTAAGCAGATGCAAATCGTATGGAAGCCTGGTCAGGTAGATCCATCATTACTATTTACTCAGTTTTCTGCATGGAGAAAAGTAAATCCAGAACCAGACATTGTATATTTTACCAAAGAGAATAACGCAGACTGGACTTTAGAAGAAAATCAAGACCGTATTTCAGAAACGGTCTGGCTAACTAGGGCTAGTAATCAGGGCATCTTTAATATTTTCTCACAAGATAGTTACGATCCGAATGGACCATCTGGAACAAGTTGGAGATGGGGCGCTACTTTAGATGAAAGCCATTCAGATCTAGCATATACGTCATTAAATGCTGCGATATTGCAATCGGGATATAATGTAAATCAAACACTAGTCCAGCAACTTGCCGGTACTCCGGTATTTTCTCTTTATCTAATAGATAGTGATGAATACTATGATGTTACTTTTACAAGCTACTTTGGTAATAATAGCGGAGGTGGTTTTTCTTGGTACCATTCTCCAGTAGAGTTCCAAGCTGACACATCAGATCTCTGGGATTTTATTGCGACAGTACCTTGGATTGGTACGGAGGATGAGTACAGTCTTGTCGTTCCAACACTTGGAGACTCTACTACTCATGGCGTTCACCATAGTACGTTTAGAGTAACAGCTCATACTGAAGATGTAGCACTATACCATGTCTCTGAACCTGTGACAGGCTTTTCTGTTGACAATCTACACCCAACAGTGCCTCAAGGATTAACTGCGCTTGAGAGCGGTTCTAGCGTTGTATTACAATGGAACACGCAGGTAGATGAGGATTTTAGTTATCATAATATTTACAAAAACGATCTTAACAGTGCTGATCTTGCGATGGTCTTTACCACAACAGACTCTTTTTATGTTGACCATGAAGGTACTCAAGGATTATATGAATACTGGATTACAGCGGTTGATAGTGCTGGTAATGAGAGCGATGCTTCCGATATCGCAGCAGCAGTTCTCTCATCATCTGAACAGGTGACTGTACCTACTGTGTTTGCATTGGAACAGAATTATCCCAATCCATTTAACCCTAGCACGCAGATACGCTATGCAATCCCTGAGCAGTCGATGGTGACAATTAGCGTTTATGATATGATGGGAAGGAAAGTAAGAACATTAATCCAGGGCAATATCTCAGCTGGATATCATACAACCGTATGGAATGCAACCAATGATAAGGGATTACCGGTTGGTGCAGGAATGTACATTTATACTATTCGCGCTGGGACGTATAATCAAATGAAAAAAATGGTTCTTTTGAAATAATTTAGAGTATTATCAAATGCAAGAAGTTTTAACCTATTTTGAAAATATACCTACTAGTGTAAGAACTCTATTTTTAGTTTCAGGGTTATCGTTTTTTTTAATTATAGAGGCCCTATCTCCTTTATTTCGATTTAATTATCATAAAAGAAAACACGCCGCTATTAACATCACCTTTACACTCATAACACTGGTTATTAATCTTTTTGGTGCTGCGTTGATCGTCGCTGCCGTTGACTATACTCAACGTAATCAATTTGGAATATTACATATGATCGATCTTCCCGTTTTGCTGTATGTTATTATTGGACTTGCCTTAATGGATCTAATTGGAGCTTGGTTGATTCACTTTCTTGAACACAAGGTAAGGTGGATGTGGAGATTTCATATTATCCATCACTCTGATACAAATGTTGATGTTACTAGCGGATTGAGGCATCATCCAGGTGAGAATATTCTTCGATTGGCTTTTACAACACTTGCTGTTCTTGTTGTTGGTCCAGCGTTTGGACTTGTTATGTTTTATCAGACTATCTCTGCTTTTTTTGCACACTTAACTCATGCTAACATACAAATGCCAAGAGGGGTAGATAAGCTTTTATCATATGTATTCGTCACACCGCACTTTCATAAAGTTCACCACCATTACGTTCAGCCATATACAGATACAAACTATGGTAATATTTTCTCTTTTTGGGATCATATTTTTGGCACTGCGGTATATGAAGAAGATGTGACATCTTTGGTATATGGTTTAGACACTCATATGGATAAAAAAGACCACACTAGTCTGAAAAACCTGTTGTTGATACCATTTCAGACCTATAGAGAACCTATTAAAAAAGGTTAATATCTACTCACATTTGCAGATGTAGATCTGCAGTGGGCTTTCCTCTCCTAAGGGGTTCATATTCCAGTCACCAAACTTTTCTTGAATTGAGAATCCTGTTTCCTGAAATAATAAGTCCATCTTATGCGGGTAGTACATTCTCTGCTTAAAGGAGTACGATTCATCTGAAAGATCCCCATCAATCTCCAGCTGCCATGTTAAGCTGTTAATTTGCGTTTCATCATCAAATGAGTTTCTCTCCATCATCCTGCATTGTTTACCATGATAATCAAAAAAGGTTCTAGCTTCATAAAGATATTCATCTCTGTAAAGAAAACTGTGGTCAGGTTGAAAAATAGATAGCAAGAATAATCCGCCATCATTCAAGTGAGTCTTAATTGATGTAAGGCAGCTTACTGCGTCTTTATCTGTTAAGTTGTGCAAGAACGAATTGAAACCGATAAATATAAAATTAAATTTTTTATTTAGATGAAAATCACGCATGTCACGAAGTAAGAATGTTCCACTGCTACCTAGATTCTCGATGGAGACATCTAGAAATGATTGGCTGTTGTCTATACCCGTGTATGGCAGTCCTAGATCTGTAATGTATTTTGATAATCTTCCTGTGCCAGAGGCTAACTCTAAAACAGGGCCATTACATTTTTTTGCATAGTGGGTAATAACATTTTTGTCTGTCTCTATGTTGTGATGAAGGGCATCATAGAGATCAGGATATAGATAGATGTCTTTCATTATGAGGATAGTTCTGGAATAGATCTATAAAAGTCAAGCGATTCAGGGTTGCTAAGAGCATCTTGATTTACAACTTCTTTACCTTCAATAATCTTTTTAACAGCAAGCTCAACTTTTTTTCCGCTGATTGTATACGGGATATCTTCTATCTGAAGTATGATTGAAGGTACATGTCTTGGAGAGAGGGAGGTTCTAATAGTCTTCTTAATGGTGTCAACGAATTTTTCTGAAAAGGCATGAGGTTCTTTAAGTTTTAAAAATAATATTATTCGTTGATCATTTTCCCACTCTTGAGCAATAACTAAGCTATCCTCTACTTCAAAAAATGATTCTACAACCCTGTATAATTCCGATGTGCCAATTCTTACTCCGCCTGGATTAAGCGTTGCATCGCTTCGTCCATAGATTACTACACCACCGTGATCATTGATTTCAATAAAATCTCCATGAGCCCAAACGTTTTTAAATTTATTAAAATATGCATTATAATATTTTTCTCCATTTTCATCATTCCAAAAAGATATTGGCATGGATGGGAAAGGGGATTTGCAAACAAGTTCACCTTTTTTATTTTGAACAGAGTTCCCGTTATCATCGAAAGCATCAACGTCCATACCCAACCCTCGACATTGTAATTCTCCTCGATATACAGGAACAGAAGGACTATTTAAAGCGAAGCAAGAAATAATATCAGTTCCACCAGATATAGAACCAAGTATAATATCTTTTTTTACTTTTTCGTACACATAATCAAAACTTTCAGGAACGAGCGGAGACCCAGTCGATAGTATTTGCTTTAAAGAATCTAACTTTGCAAAACCATTAGGGGAAAGGTCGTGTGCTTTGCATGCATCAATAAATTTCGCGCTAGTGCCAAAAATTGTTATATCTAGCTCATCAATGAGATTCCACATCGCTGTTGGATCAGGAAAAAAAGGTGAACCGTCATAAAGAACAATTGTTGAACCTGTGGATAAAAAGCTTACTTGCCAATTCCACATCATCCATCCACACGTTGTATAGTAAAATACAATGTCATCCTTGGATGCATTACAATGTAGAAGTAGCTCCTTTTTATGTTGCAATAATGTTCCACCTGCACCGTGTACGATTGACTTTGGTAAACCAGTAGTTCCTGAGGTATATAAAATGAAGGCAGGGTGATTAAAAGGAAACCTTTCGAATTGTATCTCATCGCAATTGTTATCTAATAAATCTAATAAGTTTAAAAAATTTTCATTTTTATTCGATTCTTCTTCAGCAGGTTTTGAGATAATTATTTTTTCTAAAGAAGATAGATTTTGAACAATTGAATTTAATTTTTTTCGAAAATCAAATAATTTTCCATTATAATAATATGAATGGATAGAAAATATAATTTTAGGTTCTATTTGTTTAAACCTGTCTGTTACTGATGCGATTCCAAAATCAGGAGAACATGAGCTCCAGATTGCTCCAATGGAAGTGGTAGCAAGCATTGCAATAACTGCATCGTGCGAATTTGGAAGAATAGCAGCAACCCTATCACCTGGTTTAATACCAAGTTTTTTTAATGAATTAGCTAATTTGGCAACTTTAAGATAAAGCTCATTATAAGTGATTTTGATTAAATCAGAGTTTTCACTTTTTGATATGATTGCTAGATGATCGCTTCTTTCATTTAATAAATTTTCTGCAAAATTAAGTGAAATATTAGGAAACCAATTAGCAGCGGGTTTCATGGCTAAATCTTCTAATACGGTTGTTGAGTCCCCGCTATATTGGATATCTGAATAGGTAATGACATTATTCCAAAAATCAGGAATGTTCTTTACAGACCACTCATAAAGTTCTTGGTAACTGTCCAAGCTAAGAGCGTATTTACTGTTAATTAGGTACTTAAACTCTTCAAGGTTATTTTTACTATCCAGATTCGGGTTCCAAAGAATTTTGTTCATTTTTTAAGTATTTTTAAAGCTTGGTCCTAATTGTTGTATAGAATTTAAATTTAATGTTTCTAGATTAATATATGATTAGTAATAATTATAAAAGACGTACAGCATTATTTATATCATTATTTCTGTTTTCATTTTCTTTTTCTCAAGAAAAGGAAATAATAGTTGACCTTAAAAATGGCAATAAAATTACGGGTTCACTAATTGCAAAAACAGATTCTACTTATAAGCTTAATACTGAATTTGGTGAACTGGTTATTCCTATTGATGATGTTGATTCTATAAACAATAAGAAAATAACTAAATCGATTGAAAATAATCAAAATAACGGTATAGTTTCCCAAAATAATGTTGTAAAAAAACCTCTAAACCAAGAAGCCAGGTGGAGAACAATCTACGGTGCGATGGGTATTGGTAATACCCTTTATGGAGAAGGAATACCTTACCTTTTTAATTGGGATCAGACAGCAGATCAGTACGTAGGTTTTAAATTGTTAGCTTTTGCTACATCTTATTCTTTAAGCTCAAGTTATACAAGGACAATGGATTTACCCCTGGGGCGCTCATACTTGCAATTTGCTGGTGCAAACTTAGGCTTTTATTCAATTATACCAATCATCAGTATGGTCGGGCTAGAAAATTGGGGTGAGTTTGACCCTGACGGAAAAATAGCACTTGGCTATACCATGTTCTCTGTTCCTTATGGAGCAATCTTAGCAGATAAAACATATACAACGTGGAAACTCTCTAATGGTCAGTCGTTTTTAATATCTTTGGGTATCAACCTGGGAGCATTAAACACCATTGGCGTAATTCAGCAAACTGATTGGGCTGATTGGTCTCAAAAAAACCCTGAGAACTTTGCTCGATGGACAACGTCTTTAGTTTATGCTGGTGCCTTGGCTGGTGGTAAGATGGCAAAAAATATAGCTCTTAATAATTCATCAATTACAGAGGGTGATGTAGCATTTTTAAATTTATCGATGGGTTTAGGCTATATGAATAGTTTGCTTTTAGGTTATGCCGTGGAAATCAATCATTACAAAGATCAAACAATGCTTACAATGGTTGGAATAAATGGGTTTTTATATTTAGCTGATAGATTAAATAAAAAGTACGGAAGTCTTACGCAAGGGCAAGAGAAAATTGTTGGGCTGGGAGCAGGGTCTGCATATCTTGCTTGGGTTGGTACGGCATTGATAACCGGAATAGATTATGGTGAACGGTCATCTAGGTTTTTGGATGTAGCCAGTATTACTGCAGGGTGGTACTTCTCTAGAAAAAATATAAGTTCTGATGTATCAAGTAGAAACAGTTTTATTAAAAACGATATGGCACTTACAATTAACCCAACACTACTAGCTCAAAATAAAACTTTAGCCCCTGGTGTCTCTATTAATTTTACTTTCTGAGTAACTAGTCAAAAATTTTATCTTTGATGCCTTTATTTATTATATAATCTTCGTATATAATAGATATTTTTCCTTCAACCATATCATTAGATTTTTCAAGTGGGTTCTGGCCAACAATACTTGTAATGTCTTTTTTAAGCCAGCCAGATAGTTTTGCATCCTTTATAAAATACTGAACAGTAGAAGCAGAGGGCATTATGAATTTTTTATCTATAATTTTGTATTCATTTGTAATCTCAACAAGTTTAAGAGTATCTAGCTCTGTTATGATGTTGTCTATGACCCATTTATTTGTATCTATTTTTACGGTTACACTTGGTTTAAAACCTAATTTAGCATAATCATTTGGCATCTTTAGTTTTAAGCTATCGATAATAACATCACCTTTGATAAATATTTTACCC
The DNA here is from genome assembly GCA_905478065.1 of uncultured bacterium. Classification (GTDB taxonomy): domain Bacteria; phylum Fidelibacterota; class Marinisomatia; order Marinisomatales; family UBA1611; genus TMED80. The sequence goes on from CAJQGZ010000024.1 coordinate 40,026, forward strand.
TCACTATTTCTGCTGCTAAGAAAGCGCATATTTTTCAAATTATCAAAATTATCTTGCGGAGAAGTAAAAATACCTGTTTTTGGCAGCATTCCAAATCCGCGAGATTTAATTTTGAGTTTATTAGGCTGTTTAAAAAAAACTTTATATTTTTTCTTTGGCATACGAAAACCAGGAACTTTGAGTTGGATTTTCATAGTGACCTGGTAATTATAAGCCATCTCAAATTGATCCTGAGTTTTCTTAATAATTTGATCTACGCTTCTCGTATATGCTCTTGAGGAGGATAGAAAACCTAGTAATACTAGGTATATAATTAGTCTAATATGTCGCATCTATTAAAATAGTAAAATGATGTTACAATAAACACTGTTGACCATATACCACAAACAATAGCTTCTTGAATAAATAAGTGTTTGGGTAGTGGATCATGAAATGCTGTTAAAAAAAGATCAATATAACCGGTAAATAAGTAGGGGTTTAAAAGCTCAAAAAACTCAATTGGGATAAAAGCAACTGCTGTCCCTACAAAAACGATTGAAATGGTTACGATAATTGGTGTGACGCTATTTTTTGATAAAGTGCTAATCATAAAGCACAAGCAGGTCACAGTCAGCATTAAAATATTAGATAACCAAAAACTAAGAAAAAACCTCCAAACCGTGTCGTAAGCATCAAGCACCAATAATCCTTCATGAAAAACGACTAGGTCACCGTTACCAATGATCAACCTACTTACAAGTAGAGTGTACATCACAAAATAGAACATCATTAATGTTGTATAGCCGAGAACAATAATTAGTTTAGAAAACAGAACAAGGTTTCTGCTTACAGGTCTCGTAAGATACATTCTAAATGTGCCTTTGGAGTATTCGCCAGATACAATCTCTGAGGCAACTATAGTGCTCAAAAAAGGCATATGGCTTATTAAGATTGCGATAATAATGTAAGCGGATAGATTCCCATTTACTAGGCTACCAACAAAAATGAATGAATCAGCAAGTTGGCCATATAATTTGCTTTCAAGAGATCCACCACCACTTTTTACCGCAAGTACAATAAAGGGAATGAGAACAGTAATTAAAGCGAAGCTTATGTAAGTCCTTTTTTTGTATGAGACCTTTATGAATTCATTAATAAGTAAATTTTTAATCATCAAAATACACTATCAAATTAGATTGTTTGGACAGAGAGTGAACTGTATTTGTTTCTGATATTTTTTCCCTAATTACTTTAACGGCATCTTGTACTCTGGTTTTTACTATCAAACTATTGTCATCAACGAATTTCAAGTCGAAATTTTTATCTGTACTAAGTAACTTGAAACTGCTAGAGGCATTGTCTACATTTAGTAAATAAGTAGTATCTGCATGATAGTCATCATCTAGTTTTACCGTAGCAATGTGTTTTCCTTTTTTAAGAACGGCCGCATGTGTACATAGTGTATCAACTTCGCTTAAAATATGGGTACTGACACAGATGGTTTTCCCATTTTTGTGAAGGTTGTTAATAATCTTACTCATTTCTCTAATCCCTGATGGATCTAATCCATTGTTGGGTTCATCAAGTATAAGCATTTCAGGGTCATGAAGCAGGCACTGTGCCAACCCTAATCTTTGTTTCATTCCATAGCTAAATGTTTTGACCTTATCGTATGATCTATCAGTTAGATTAACTACATCTAACGCTTCTTCAATTTTATCGTTATTAAGGTTTGTTAACCTCGAAAGAATTTTCAAATTTTCAATAGCAGAAAGATATTCATAAAAAGAAGGTGCTTCAATAAGAAAGCCAAGTTTATTTATGTAACCTTGTGTGCTAGAGGAATAATCTTCGCCGGATATGCTTATATTTCCATCCCATGTCTTAATCAGACCTGAAAGTATTCTCATTAGGGTTGATTTCCCACTACCATTAGGTCCAAGCAAACCAAAAATGGAGTTGGGCGGAACATCAATGGAAATACTATCGAGCGCAACTATATTCTCAAAACTTTTAGTTACATGTTGAAAACATAAAGCAGGGGTAATCATTTTAAGTCCATGATCTCAAAGACGCCAAACCCATTTAATGGTTCTTCGTCTTTTATTTTTAGCGTCATATCACTATCAAAACGAGTGTAAAATGGGTCGATTTTTGCGGCATTCATCGCTAAGCGCAGAGGCAAGGGCATTCCCATTCTTTTAAAAAGGGCAGAGTTATCAAGAACACTTTTTCCTTTTATGTTAACCTTGTAACCATTTTCTGTTATCATATCGAGCGCATTAAACAAGGGTTCGTTTTTTTTATTGTAAAGACCTTCTATTCGAGCGGATTTTTTTGAATACAAACCGGATTCACCGAAGCGATTGATATGAACACTATCACTATCAGCTACATACAAAATTGGAACATCATAACCGCCACGTTTATCTGTCATGTATAATACAGCTGCTACAACGGTTTTATCTTCAATTTCACCTCTAAACCATACCCAATTATCAAAAAGGTGTTGCAACGGTGTATTGCCCCAATTATGATCGTGATATCCACTGCCAGTTATTGAAGTCTTTTGGCCGGTTACAACTAAATCACCATCAATAGAACCATTTGGTACAGCAGCAAGCCATGCAAAGTAATCATCACCTGCTTTAATTATTCCATCTTGCGGCCTATATGGTTTTAGTTTTGATGAGAGTTTTAAATCAAAACCAATTCCATCAAAATCATCCGGATTTATTTTAATACTGTATGATTCTAAATTGCCTTTAAAATGGTTTTCACCAAAAACGACATCGCAACTATCAGGTGAAAATTTCACGTTTTTTTTCTTAAAATATTTCATTTTGAAAAAGTCATTTCCTTGAGGATCTCGATAGTTAAACCCGATGAAATATTGATCTGCAATAAAATGAACTTTCCAAAAATAAGCAACTAGTATTGACCCGTCTTCTAGTTTTCCGTCAAAGTACCACCACTCAAATTCATTTCGTTGTCCGGTCGTACGCATACCATCTTCCCAAACACTAACGATTGGACCAAGCTCATTGGGCTGGCTCGTAGAAAATTTTGCAGGATTATTTGGACCAAAATACAACCTTGAGCACGAAGTTGTAATTAGAATTATTAAAAGAAGTGATGCTAGGCTTGTATACTTTTTAGTTAAATAGTTCATGAAGCTAACCACTGGTAGTCAATTGGGTTTTTTTCTAAATTACAAAACAACCTCTTGTGACCCAAATGGTGGAGCCGTAGAATTTCAATAGAGGAAATTTTAATATCTATCCTGGTAAAATTTTCCAAACCCAAAAATTTATTTGTATCCTGACCTTTATTGATAACTTCATTAATTATTTTACCATTTGGTATTTTTTCACTAGGCGCAATTTCACCTAAGTAACACTCCCTACTGTTTTTATTCATACCCATCCACTTTGATTCTAATAGCTCGTCGTCTTCGCAATGACTAGCTTGGCCTATAATTCTCAATTGTGTCCTTTTATTTACGCTGTAAAATAGAATTGATACATCTGGATTGTTTTTTAACTGATCATATTTTGGGCTTCTCGTATCAGTATGAAAGCATAATAAATAATTTTCTTGGTCTGCATGCCTCAACACTACCGTTCTTGATTCTGGCTTATTGTTTGTAGATGTGGATAAAGTCATGAGATGATAATCATGGCTCGCATCTTTTACAGCAATCTGAAGTTCTTTCCATTCATCTGAAAAGATTTTTTTAGGATTATTTTCATGAAATGACACAATAAAAATTAATTATGATATGCCATTTATAATAAATACTATTTTAAGTTTTAATCTGGTTTTTAATAAAATATAAATAAAATAAATTTTTCTGTTTACAAATAATTCAAATTTATAAATGTCGATAAATAAATATTTTCTGTTCATTTTTATCTTAGTATCTAATCTCGGTAATGCTCAGACGAGTTCAAAACAAATCAAAGTTGTTAAACATAAATCCAGTTGGAAAGCCATTAGATCTGGAGTTGAAATACCAAAATCTCATTTTTTTAGAATTCTTAATGATCAAGAAAAAATGGAAGAATCATTAATGTATGAAAAAAATTTTATGAATAGACGTTTTAAATTGAGTTGTTATATGTGCGGAAATTCTAGCCTAGGTATTATGAGCCTAGCAGCAGACAATAAAAAAATGGTAGAATATTCTCTTTATGGGTATCTTGTCTCAAATATTATTAAACGGGTAATTAAACAAAAAGAAGTCAATCTCTCTTATCAAGAAGCATATGATTTGGCGGAAGAATATAATGATAGGCTTGTTGGCAAAGTTAAAATAGCCATTTAAATAATTTATAAAATTCGAGGTCTTATTGTTTCATTATTTTTAAATTTTAGTTACTATGGCATTTAGATATAAGATACTTATTCATTTATTTTGGATCATTGCTGTAAATGATATTTCCTATGCTGATATTATAATAAAAAAAAATACTACTTGGACTCGCAATAGAACGCTGAGTGAAAATGTCATTGTTCAACCAAATTCAGTCCTAACAATAAATGCTGGCGTTAGTATATATGTGCAAAATAAAGTTCCTAATAATGAAGATACAACTCGCATTCAAATTTTAGTTTTAGGTGCTCTTAATATTTTAGGAAGTGCTGATGATCTCGTTTACATTGGGCCGCGCGGCACTTTAAGTGAAAAAAAATATTGGGATGGAATAAAATTTGAATCCTCTCATTCCAAGAGCAATATTAACTTTTTGAAAATATCAAACGCTGAAAAAGGCTTAGATATTAAATCCCCAATTAAAGTTTCCAATACTAAAATTCAATTTTGCAATAATAATGGCATTTATATTGAAAGCAAAAATAACGACTTAATTGAAATTGAAAATGTCACTATTAGTCAATGCGAAAATGTCTCTCTCTTAATTGAAAAAGGTAATATAAATCTTGATTGGGTAGACATAAATAGAGGGGGAGGTGTTGGACTAGTAAATAATACCTATGGTATGGTAACAATTAACAATATGAAAGTTCATCTGAATTTAGATAATGGCATTGTTAACTATGGACATTTGACAGCATCAAATATATATATAAGTCAAAACAGACATGGACTTGTCCTTTCACCAGGTATAAGTATTATTACTTATGCTGACATTATTAATAATCGTTCAAATGGAATTTTGGTTGGTGGTGGTAGTAAGGTAAATATGGAGTATTGCACGATACAAACAAATGGCGGTTATGGTCTTGAGTTAACCGATTGGAGCGAGAATGGACATCTTAACTCTTGGACAAAAAGTTCGCGTCCTTTTATAGAGATATCTAATAGTAATTTTATTGATAATTATAAAACGACTGTTCTTGATAATTTTAGATATAATAATATATGGTCAAATTGGTCAGATATTGAATATAGCGGTAGTGGATGGGTAAATAATTTTGAACGAAAAATCAAAAGAGAAGTACCTTTTGGTAGAATTGGTTGGATAAGTTTTGATTATAATTCAAATGATGGTGGAAATGAATTTAGTTGGCAGCCTTGTACAGGTAAAAGCGTTTGGTCTCCAGTATTTGAAGTGCAAAATTCCAGGGAGCAGACTTTAACGTATTTAAACGCTCCCTTTCAATGCGGTTGGAATTCTCTAGCAGGGAAGAATTCGAATAGTTGGTTGAAGTATAGAAAGCACACTGGGCTATTAGATAGTACTGAGCAATATGTAGATTGGTCTATAAAAAAAATGAATCTTGTTTCTTCAAATGACTATTATTTGAAACATTACTTTAAATCTACCTATCTGCCATCAGATGATAGCGTGTTGGTTGTAAAACCTGCTGTAGAAAATTTTCAACTTCGTTTTTATCACGGTGGCGAAGAAATTTCTAGCTATTCAAATAATGATGATGTTTTTTTAAATAACAATTATTGGTCTTCTTCAAAAAATGAAAATCGATTAATTAACCAACATGGTAAATCAGATTTAGCAATTAAAAATCAAATTACAAATTTAATAGAAACTGGACTTTCGAACTTATCTAAAAATACTGAACTAAAAATAAATTCACCTACCAAAGGTCTTGCATACCAAGAAGTTAAAAATGTAGAAATAACCTGGGATACACATGATTGGGTTCCTTTAGTTAATTTACATGTTAGTGTTGATGGTGGTGCCAATTGGAGTCTAATTGAAGAGCATGTACCTAATAAAGGTAAGTATGATTGGTGGAACAACCTTATTGTGGGAGATAAATTTTTAATTAAAGTTGAAGATTCATTTAATAAAGAGAATTCAAATGTTTCAGGACCATGCAAAGTAATCGTCAATAAAACACCTTTGATTCAAGTCTCAACAAAGACTTTAAATTTTATTACAGAGAAAAACACTTTAGAGTTTTCGATAATTAATAATGGTGGTGGTTTATTAATGTGGTCTTTATCAGCTAATGAAAATTGGTTGTATTTCGATAAAAGAAAAGGCTCTACAAAGAAAAAATCTAATTGTGCTGTAAAAGTTAAAAGGTCAGGTTTAAAAACAGGGAAATATTATGGAAATATTAATATTCAATCGAACGCAGGTTCAAAAGTGATTCCAGTCGAGTTAATTGTTGCCAAGCCATCCTTATATATTGATACAAAATATTTATCTTTTGATTCTACAAAGGCAACACAAACTTTTAACATTAGAAACTTTGGTGGAGGAACGCTGACCTGGTCAATTGACCCAGCTGTGAAATGGATAAAAGCAGTCCCAAATGAGGGTATTGTACAGTCAGCAACATCTGTAAAAATTTTAATAGATCGTTCAAAACTTAAAATAGGTGAAAATGAAGCTAAATTAACCTTAAAAACAAATGTAGGCGAACAAACTATAGATTTAGAAGCAATACGTCTAAAAAGCTTTATTCAAGATACTGTACGAACGGATTTTAGCCCTTGGCACTGGATGTATCAGTATGAAGTCTATTAATATTTTAGTCTTTGAGGCTTTTTATATACATTATTGGTAGTATCAGTAATAAGACTGGGAAGATGTTAAACCACCACAATGCAATAGATGATAAAATAACTAATATTATAATAAGTTTTTGGCTCATACTTGAATACAAAACTTAACAATTAATAAATAAATGAAACTTAACTTATCTCAATTTCTAGCGCTACTGATAGCTATTGGTGTCGTTATGCTTTTTATTTTTGGACCTGAAAGAGAATATCTACCACCCAAAAAAGTTGTCAATAAATATGATGAAGTATTAATAAAAAACAAAAAATCTAATAAAATTAAAAAATCCATCATCTCGACATTAGAATTAATAGCCTATAAAGAATGGTCTTTGGACTCTTTAATTTTAATCGAAAAAAAATATGAAAGTATGGATTCTGTTTTAATTCAAAGACTTGAAGATATAAAATTTGAGTTTGGTTACAGTGAAATGTTAAAAAAAGTAAATCAAGAGAAAGGTCTGAGATTAGATTCCACTAACACAAGAGAACCTAACTTAAATATTGAACTAGAAAAGCTAATTATCAAACATGAACTTGATTCTTTACTCTATGCATTGAGTTCTCATAGAAAATCATTAGACACGCTGCGATCATTAAGCCGTTATAAATTTTATTTAAAGCAACCACGGTTTGGTCAATGATGTTATGAATTATGATATAATAAAGCGGCTTATATTAATTGAATCTAGCAGTAAATATAACGACAATGATTTATTTATAAAGCTTGAAGAGTGCCTTGAGAAAATTAATAAAGAAGGTATGATGGTTTTAAATGATTTTTCTTATTTTCATCGATTTATCAATGATGGTATTAAATCTCAATACATTGATTTTCGACTCCATTTTGCGATTATAATATTTCAAATATTATTTATTTTAGTAACAACATTTTTTGGCTTAATTAATGGAGTTTTTAATTTAGTTATTATCACAGTATTGATTATGGTACAATCTGTTTTTGTTTGGGCTTTCTCCGCTTTTGATAGGCAAATATTATTTCTAAATAAAGTTAGAAAATGGACTAACCATTTGTCTAGTGATATAGAATTAATAAATTTTTTATCAGTAGAATCTCTTAATGACTTTTCTGAGTTAGTACCTTTTGATGAAAAACAATATGCAAAACTTTGGCTTAAGGAAATGTCAACGAGTATGAATCATGATTGGGGAGATATTAGTATAGAAATTTTGCCATCTGAAAAATCATCTATCCCTCGAATGAGAGTAATCCTAGGAGGAATTAGAAAGTCAGTTCAGCAAGCTAGGGATTATGGTTTCGCAGATAAAGATAATGAGGAAACACCTAACACCCTTTTGATAACCTTGTTCCTTTTCTCAAGAAAAAAAGAAATCAGGTTTTTCGGTTTAGAAAACGAGAAAATGGCTATTGATAGTAGAGTAAATCAATTAAACAGTCACCTGGAACTATTATTTGGGAAAAGAAAGACACCACCAATTTTTTTCGACAAAAACAGTCAAACTTGGATTTCGAAAATTAATATTATAGATCGTTCTAGTACTGAACGCAATAATATTAGACAATGTCTTGGCGTTTTTAAAAAGATTGTAAATTCATATGTTGGTCATAACGCTATTTAGAATGAAATATAAAAAGATAGCTCTTTATGCTATAATATTACTTTTTTCAAATCCAATTTTTGGACAAAAATACTTTTTTGAGGGAGACCCTCAGTCAGTTTTTGAAGAGGGAAACTTCAAACAAAATTATAATACAGGCCTGTTTTTTTTCAATACTAATCAATGGAAAATAGCGATAAAGTTTTTTAATAGATGCAGCGAGCTTACAAGAAAAAAAACAGTTCATTATAAACCCTTAGTTTGGTCTTACATTTATACTGGTAAATACAATCTTGCCAAAAAATTAATTCCGAAAATAAAAAACAAAAAACATAATCAAATAATTCGTTTACTTATAAAAGATTTGCAAAAATTGCCAAAGAGGAAAAAAGTCAGTAAAGATGAGATTGATAGGAACTATAAAAGCAAAAAAGATTTGATAAAAAAAACTAGAGAGAATATAATTGCTCTTGCAAAGCTAAAAGTAATTGATTTTGGAAGTTAAATAAGTCGTTATTATTCGATTTCAATCTTTATATCAAGTGTTTTCTCAGCGAGAGAAACAATATCCATTTCAGAAGTCATTACGATACCATCGGCTTCTACAATATCTGCAATCATGGGCCCAATTGAATCTATTTGATCCTTAGATAAGAGTGCTTTAATCCTTTCTAGGGTAGATAGAATATATGCTAGCCTTTGTTCATTGTTTTGCAACGATAGAACTTTGTGTGCTTGAGAATAATATTTCTCTGACCTTTCAGAAGAATTTTCTGGGAATAATTTTGATATAGCATTTATCCAAGACTCTTTTTCTTCATAACTAGCTTGTTGATCAGCAATTTGTATTGCAGCAAAAAGATGAGTCACCGATTCGAGAGGTGACATTTCCTCAGGCTGATTTATTTCTTCTTTCCTGCTAGAGCTAAAAATACCCATGGTCTTAGTTTTTTTTCCATTCATCATTGGTAAACGTTTTCATGCTGAAGGCATGTATTTCATGTTTCATGAGATCTCCAAGTGAGGCATAAACTAATTTATGTCTTTCTATTAAGGATTTATCCGTGAAATCGTTGGAAACAATTATAGCTTCTAGGTGAAAGCCGCCATCATGTTGTTCATGATTTAGATGCCTACCAGTGAAGTCTTTTATTTCAAAATGATCAAGGTTTAAAGAAGATTTTAAAGTCTGTTTGATTTTATCGCCAATATCCATTAGTATATTTTATTTTATATGTTAAAATTAAGTTAATGAATATATCTAAAATATTTCAATTAACCGAAGAAGATAAAGCGCATTATCTTACACTGATAGATAAAATCGACCTAAACAAATCTTCCGAAATAATCCAGTCTCTTAACTTAAAACTCGATAATCTTGTATCTTCAAAAAAGTTAAATACTATTGAAACAGATCTTATTAAAAATGTTTCAGTTCTTTTAAGTATTTATCAAACTTACCCAGATTTAACAGAATCGATAAAGAAAAGAATTATTTTTGCTATTTCTTACTTTTGCGACTCTGATGATGATATACCAGATATCGTACCAGGTATTGGATATCTAGATGATGCTGTAGTAGCTAGGTGGATTATTGATTCAATTAGCGCTGATTTACCAGCGGTGAGTTTAGCTTAGTCTCTTTACTCTTCTTCTGAATTCATTGCTTGGAAATCTTCTTCTGAAAACTGCCATTTGCACTTATAACACCACCATGGCTTGCCGTAGTACGAGGGACTATTTTCTACAAGCTCAAGAGAATTATTACATTTGGGACAATCTTTTTTTGTTCCTGGTTCTGGCCATTTGTAATCATGCCTATATTTTAGGCCATCTTCAAAAGTGTGATGTTTCATATAGTTAAAATTACAATGATAAATTAATGCTTAGAATAAAAAATTTAGCTTATTTGAAAAACTAAAAAAACTGCCATTAAAATCAAACTAACCGCGGTTAGTCTCTTTACCATGAATTGAGCATCTAAGGTTTTGGTTTCTCTAACGTAATGATCATAG
>CAJQGZ010000025.1 GCA_905478065.1 uncultured bacterium
TTAAATTTTATGCCATCACATATAATCTTATTACCTACAATTTCTTCATTTAAATCATTTTTCAATCCAAATGCCTCCTCTAATGCGTTTTTAAGGTCTGTATTATTAAGTTTTTTCTTTAAGTTATCATAGATACCTTGATCAAACCAACCCACTATATCTTTAAATGTTTTTTCATCTCCATCTTTAAGAGCTACTCTTGTTGAAGTTCCAGACATTTCTTCTCCCCCTATATTTTTTTCAACATGAGGAACTACTTCTATTCTCCATTTATATCCCTCTTTAGTTACTCCCCCTGTTTTTTTAAAACGAGGATTTTCAGCCATGTCTTTTGCTCCTACAAGATATACTGCTTCTACTTCTTCAGGTTTATAATCAAATAATATTTCTTTAGCATAATATGGGTTTGATACTTGTATTATTCTATCCTCAGGAATTCCGTGTGCTGTCATGATTGACTTTTTTTCCTGGAAATTTAGTGGGGATTTAGGTACTCCTCCTTTTAAAGAAAAATCAACTTTATTAGAAGTAACTATATAAGAATTTTCAACACCATATTTTGACATAACAGTGTTAAAAGTTTCAGCGTGGTGGGGGCCCATCGGTTGAAACCTCCCAGGATAAATGGCGACTGTTTTTTTCATAAATAAAAATGTCTTTGATTATAAATATTAGCGAACTAGCGAAAGCTTCCGCTTTATTATATTACTGTAAGTTAGTTGTTTAGATGAATGTAAAATATTAATTATATCTACAAATTCTGTGTCGTTAGGGTCTTTATCTCCAAAATCTAATATGAATACTTCCTTACCAAATCCTATTAATTTTTCAGCATATTCTAAAGCATTTAACATTGCATCTGCATCTAAAGCTAAGTAAACTTGTTTAATAGAGGATGACATAAGTTTTGACATAAGTGTGTCATGTATTTTTTTACCATATAAAGGTATTGCGTTTCTTTTAATAGATATAGCATCTAATGGAGATTCACATAATATTATGGGTAAATTCCAATTTATATAAAATTCAAAACCTATTATATCCTTGTTGGCTCCTTTTGGTTGTCTGTGTTTTATATAGCTGTCTGCTAGAAACGAGCGACCAACAAAATAATTTAAATCACCTTCCGAATCATATGAAGGAAATATAATCATGTTTTTAAATAACCCACTATCGCAGTATCCTATATTATATTTAATACAATCTAACTGTGTTAACCCTCTAACTTCTGTAAGATATTTAATCGCTAATAAATGAAAATTATCGTTAGTTGTAGGGTATAGAGGTTTAAATTCTTGAGGTAATTGTAAGGAATTTTCCTTAACGTATGTTTTTACCTTTTTAAAATTGTACGATTTATTTAAATCATGTAATTTCGAAAAATGGGTAGGAGACGCGTTCGTTTTTTTAAGAATTCTATACGCTTTGTGTCCTTTAAAACCACACACCCAACATTGGAATTTTTGTGTGGGTAAATTGATAGATAATTTCTTCTTATGATGTTTACAGGATGGACAGTGAAATAGGGCTTCATCCCCGTCTCGTGTCATGGTGGCTCCCCCTAACACACCTTCTAATATCTCGATCAATTGTTGTTCCTTCATGTTTTTTAATCCATGTGTTCCATGTTGTTTCAACATAAACACCCAATGTTGGGAAGATACGAATCCTATTTTAGGTATCCAAATTTTCTATGAAATCTTTTTTGAAATATCTTCCTTCGATATTATCGTTGAAGTATCTTTTATCTTCAAGTACCTCCAGAGTGAAGAGATATTTGTTTTCTAAGTAAGTTAAGCGTTTTTTTTCAAAAGCCAATTCTAATATTTCACGTATAAATTTATCTTCTCCTTCTTCTTTTAGGAGTTTCTTAACTTCTGCGTGTGAACCATAATAGGTTTTCCAATCTGACTCTTTTTCTACTCTCTTATAGACTGGGGGTCTTCCTTTACCCTCCCAAAGTGCCTTTTCTTTCTTACCTAATTTCTTCTTAAGGTTGTAAATTAATTGTTTTTTGCCAATGTAACATTGGTCTGTAGGGATGTATCTTGTTCTATATACAAAACCGAAAGTACCCTCTGGTAAATCCTCGATGGAATTTATTTGTTTTCCTTTATATAACCACATTATCTATCAAATCGTACAATGAAATTGGTTTCTATTTTGTTTGGCATTTTTACTGGTTGGCCTAATTTACCAACTGCCAATAAGTCACCTTCATTGTCATATAAACCTATTGCTGTTACGTAAGGTCTAAAAGCAGACCCTGTCGTAAAATCAGCCAACTCTGCTACTTCGTCTGAAGGTAGTTTTCTGGCCGTGATGTTGTTTGTATAAAGAAAATCCTCAGTACCCACATTACAGATGTATTCATTTTCCCATATGGCATGAGAGCCACTAAATTGAATAGAATAGCTGTGAGATATTGAACTTGAAACAAATAAAACATCTTTATAGTTTGGATTTGTTATAGTAGCAAACCCATGTTCGTAAAATACGTTACCTACGTTGGGAGTATTTATAATAGATTCGCTTATTGCCGTAATATTCGTTGATTTAAGCGCAGAATCAAATATCATTATATGTTCTAATGAACCCGTATAAAAACCTTCTTTACGGTTTTTAGATCCAATAAGGATATTCGACTTATTTTGTAGTAAAAATTCTGAATTATCTGACCCACTTGCGATTTTTATACCATCTTTATAAAATTCAAATAAAGAACCAGTTTTATTTATTGCTATGTGGTGTCTTTGATTATCTATAGATGAAGAAAATGTTGTAATATTTTGTCCATCATTTCTTTCAAAGTAAATTGAACTACTCTCAATATAAAAAGCAAACGGATATTGTGGGTGAAATTCTCTTTGTTTTAATTCAAATGTAAATTCTGTATCTACAGCAGCAGGTATATAATCTTCTGCAAATGATTTTACCATTATCCATTGTCTAGCTGCTGATGAAGTATCGGCAGTACAATAGTAAGATATTGCAAAATCTGTATCTTTATTGTAGTTGAAATTGTTGTTATGATAAACTTCTATACTACTCGAAACTGTAGAATCAAAATCAATTTTTGGTCCTAAAACTCCTTCCGAATATTTAATATTGTTAGTTTTATATCCATTATATCTATGGGATTCGTCTGATAATTTATCCTCTGTTATTCCGTCTGTTTGTGGGTCGGGTAAATATATTGCACCTGAAGCATTGGATGTAAAGGTAGTAATAGTAGGTATAGTATAATCTTTGTATCTTGTTTGGGCTGCTATATATAAAGCTCTGTTAGCATTGTCTACGAAATCATATGAATCATACTTAGTATCATATAAGTTTTCTTTTCCATCATCTTTTAAAACTTTAGATAAAGTACCATTATAAAAACTACCACTTATTGAAAAAGTATTCTTTTTAATTTTTCTACCCCACATCTTTGATGGTATAGAAATTATATTAATAAAATCATAAATTTTTCGTTCAGTAGTATCGTAGTCAGGTATACCAAATAGTGAATTGGCTCCTCTTATAGCACCTAGGAAATCTTTTTCTTCCCAATCTCCAAATTTGTCTATAGAAGTTATAAGAAGATTTTTATATAGGTCGGGAGATATAGGATAATTTCTATAATATAACTTATCCATTTGAAACCATTTCTTGGAATCGTTAGGATCTGTTATAGAATAAGTATCCGAAGAAGAGGTTGTAAAATAGCCTGTGGTGAAACTTACCCCTTTACTCGAAGAGTTTGATGGAGTTATTTCCCAACTTTTGTGAGTATCAAACTGAGTGATACTAATATCCTGTGGGTTAAATTTCTTAAATAATGTTGGCATGTATACATTTTAAAAATCCAATTTAATTCTAATTAGAGCTTCTTTTGTGAAATCTTTAGCCAATGGTTGACTCATTTTTGCTACTGCTAATAATTCGTTATTATCGTTATATAATCCTACAGTCGTAATATAAGTTGTAGGTTGAGAAATCATAGAAGTAAATCGTAAATTACCTTCATCATCTATGAACGATGGATTTCCAGAGTAATTAAATTCACCATTCTTAATTCGAGCAAACAAATATTTAGCAGTTAAATCTTCCACTGAATCAAGTTCGAATTGACTTAATTTATTAAAAAAATCTAAAGACGCAGTTCTATCAGTAACGGGACATGAAGCAGTATCATTGGCTCCAAAAGCAGTGAAATCAGAAATTCCTTCTGCTCTCAAAGCATCTCCATTTAAAAGAACCAATCCTGCATCTGGGTAAAAGAACCCATAAGATCCTGAAGTAGTAAGATTAACATCTGTTTGAGACGCTGTATACATTGCTCCATTGGTTCCTGAGATTATATTAAATTGTCTACCAATGTTAGTTATTGTAGAAGAACCTGCATTAAATAAAGAATCATCTGTTAGAAAACGTACTGTACTCCCATTCTCTAACTTTAAATTCCACCCATTCTTTAAATGGTATTTATATCTGGCTCTTTCTATATTTAGAGCATAAAAGTCGTCTGGAGTATAATTCCCAAATTGGAAGTCTGTATTTTCATCTCCATAAACTAATGTTCTATATTGTCCGTAAATACTTCTAGCTGCACTATATCCATCGGAATCAGCGTCTTCTGTAGTGAAATTAACACTACCACTTCCTTTTCTATTTCCATATGCTATTGCCATTTGAATAGCGGCTTCTGAGTTAGTTTCAGGGTTCAAGTTATATACATCTAAATAAAATTGTCCCTGTGAAGAAGCACTAGCTACAATGTATTGTAAAGAACTAGTGTAAAGAGTTTGTTCTAGCAAATTTGTGTTATCTGACCATGTACTGGTTATAACTTGGTCTGTAGATGTGACCATGTCTGTTGAATCGAATCTAATATATGTTGCCATTTAATTAATTTTTATTTTATGAAGATACTTTCCCACTTGTTGCTGAGGTAGAAGCTCCTATTACTTTTTTAGAAATTTCTACAGGTATTGCTACTCTAGCACCTGAATCTAATCCTTCTACATATAGGGTTGTTAATAATTTAGTTGCTGTTCCAAATAATGATGTATCATTTATAGCTGTGATACTTAAACTAGTACCAACTACCGTTTGAGATACTGCTCCTGTTGATTGAATAAATCTAGAAGTCGCAATTGAACCAATTGGAGCTGACCCTCCACCATTAGCTTGCATATTTGAAACCAATCTTCTATCAGCAATAGTAAACTTATAACCACTATTTTCCGATAAAGAATTCAAACCATTAAAATTTAATGTTTCCGGACCAACAACGGTTGAACCCCCAATATTAATTGTAATTTTAGCTAAACCTAAAGTAATGATAGGTAACTTTGTAGTACCACGAGGTAAAGTAATTAACTTATTTCTCATAATTTGATTTTCGTCTGGAAAAGCTTCTATGACTGGCATGTTTTCTATAGCTTCCCCCGAAAATGCGGAGCCGTTTGGGTGATTTGGATTCCATAACCCATAATCTATTTCATCGTCTGATAAGGCGAATTGTGTGATGTTAAAAGAACCATCTCCTCTTGCCATCATTTCTCTTCCCTTTTTAGTTAAAATTGCGTCAACTACAATTGTAGTATTATCTAAGTATCCCATTTAATTTGTTTTTGTTATTTATAAATATACGAAATATCCATTTGTTTATAATTATATTGAAGGTTTCATTCCTGCTGTTCTTACTATATCGTCAAAATGTTGTTTTATTGTGAGTATTGAAAAATCTCTATAGAATCCTCCCTCTCTTAAATTGTTATATGAGAAGTCGGCTGTTATGTTGGTTGGTTTCATTACTGCGAATGGTCCTTGTTGAGCTTTCCATAATAAAATACCAATATCTCCCAAACCTATAGAACCTGTTATAGGGGGTTGACTTTTTAGAAAAATCTTTATTTTACCTACACCTTCCACCGCTTTCACTTCAACGGGCTCACCTATTTGATTTAATTCTCCTCTAGCTACATTACCTAAAGTTTCATAAAAAGAAACAAAATGTCTATTTCCATTTGCTAAAGAAGAAGATAATTGAGATGCAATAGTAGCATTACCCATATCAGATCCTGAGCTATAAACTCCCTCTGGAGTTATCTTTAAATAAGACCAATCGTCTGAAGTAACAGTGCTTTTAGCAATTAGTGGATTTTCTCCTCCAGAAACAGTTCCTTTAGTTAGTGAAGATCCACTTGAGGGTACATAATAAGATCCTGAAACGTTCCTAAGAGTACTTGCTAAAACATCAGGACCACCAGGATTTTGAAAATCTGCCGTATAAAAATCAGCCTCAGGACTAAGATCACCCACTGGTTTATATCCAAATTCTCCTGATTCTTTTCTAGGTAAATAAGGAACTCCAACTGGCTCCCCTGTAAGAGAAGAAGTATAATTAGTATTGGTCCCTACTCTACGCTGTACATAAACCCCCCCATAAGAAGGAACACTTAAACCTGGTTCTAAAGTTATTACATTTTTAGTAGGGAAAGGAGGAGTTGCCGCTATTAAAGCATTTACTCCACCAACAACATCATCGGGACCACTAACAGGCCCAAGTGGTGGTGCGTATGAATCTAAAGTTATTACGTCGTTATAAGCTAAACTTCTTTTTAAATTTATTGAAAAGTCTGTTTCTTCCGTTGGATTGTCAGTTACTATACTAAC
>CAJQGZ010000026.1 GCA_905478065.1 uncultured bacterium
ACAAATAATCAATGTATAGGAATGGTATTACATGGATAGAAAATTAGCTACAATTTTTGCTTCAGACGTAGTAGGCTTTAGTAAAATGATGGGTACAGATGAAGTCAATACATTAAAGATCCTTAAAGAGAGAAGAAAGGTGATTGATAAGATTATTGATGATCATGACGGAATCATCTTTGGTAGTGCAGGCGATAGTGTAATTGCTGAATTTGCTAGTCCAATAAAAGCTGCTCAGGCAGCAGTAGATACTCAACTAAAAATGAAAACGATGAATCATGGGTTGGAGGATTCTGAAACTATGATTTTTAGAGTCGGAATTAATATAGGCGATGTAATGATAACAGAAAACAACTTATTCGGTGATGCCGTCAACATAGCTGCCAGACTCGAAGCTGCAGCCAAGCCATCAGGTATTTGTGTATCTCAAACAGTTTTTGATATGATTAATCGTAAAATTATGGTCTCGTTTGAAGATGCTGGTCAATTAGATTTAAAAAATATCGAATTCCCAATTAAGGCTTTTCATGTTTTGGAAAATAAAGGAACACCTAGGTTTACTCAAGATTCTGATAAGATACAAAAAGAAGTAAAAGAAGTTGAACCAGGGTCTGTTGCCGTAATGATGTTTAAAAATTTAAGTAATGACGAGGAACAAGAATATTTTTGCGAGGGATTTTGTGAAGATCTTCTTTCCATGCTTTCAAGATTTAATAAGCTTGTAGTTATTTCAAGTCATGCTAGTTTTGCCTATAGGAATAAAAGTAAAGATTTCCCAGAAATTGGAAAGGAACTCGGTGTTAAGTACGTTATTAATGGGAGCGTAAGAAGGTTAGGAAAAAAAATGAGAATAAATGCGCAACTTGTTTCAACTGAAAATAAAAAATCGCTTTGGACGAACAATTATGATTTGTCTGTTGATGAAGTATTTGACGTTCAAGATCAAATAGCAGAGCAGATTGTCTCCACTATTGTTGGTAGAGTAGAATCAGATGCGCTAGAGAATATTAAATCAAAAAGGCCTGAAAATATGGGAGCTTATGAGTTAGTATTAAAAGGATTAGACTATGCTAGAAAAGGGAATGTAATAAAAAAAAATACTGAAAATGCTGTAAAGTTTTTTGAGAAAGCTATAGACCTTGATCCTAACTACGCTCGCGCTCATGCATGGAGAGCATGCTCATTGGGAAATTTATCTGATTGGGAAACTAAACCAGATTCAGCATTATTTAAATCTGCAATCGCATCAGCGTATAAAGCACTAGAACTAGATTCTAATGACCCTGAAGCTCATCGTGTTATGGGATCTATAAAATTCTTTTTTGAAAAAGATATTGAATTAGGCATTTATCATCTCGAAAAAGCAAAAGATTTATGCCCAAGTGATGTTTATATTATTTCTAGGTATGCATTAGTTTTAATATACACCGGTGATATAGAAAGCGCACTAAAGGAGCTTAATAGGGCTACAAGGTTAGACCCATTTTCTCATGATATTTTATATGTGGAGGAAGGAATGTGTTATTTTTGGCTTGAAAATTATGAGAAAGCTATAGAAAGCTTTAGAAAAGTAAAATTAATGCAACAGAATTTATTTTATTTGTCCGCATGTTATTTTAAACTTGGTAAGTCTGATAAAGCAATAGAGTGTCTGAAAGAAGCTGAGGTGGTTTCAGGATCCGATGTTGAATCTTTCATTAAATCACTTCCATATACAAAACCTAAAATGATTGATTTTTTTAATTCTTGTTTTCTTAATTAATCTTAAAAGTACTGTTTTTTCTGTCAAATTATCGTAATTATTTAATGAACTATTTATTTTTTTCCTAAAATGATAAAAGATCCAAATGCAATATTTATTTATATCGTTAGTTTAATAGGTTTAATACACTACCTAAAGTCGATAAGCGCTTTAGAAAAAGTTTTTAAATACGCTCCTCCAATAATATGGATATACTTTTTACCGATGCTAAGCTCAGGTATTGGAATAATACCAACTGCTTCTCCTATCTATTCGTGGACTTCAAAATACTTATTGCCTCCAGCTCTTATATTATTGCTATTATCTTCAAATATAAAGATTCTTTCAACTCTTGGATCTAAGGCTATTGGCACAATGCTTTTTGGCACACTAGGTATAGTTTTAGGTGGTCCTATATCCCTACTTATATTTGGAAGCTTTTTACCAGAGGATGCCTGGATGGGCTTAGCGGCGTTATCAGGTAGTTGGATAGGTGGAAGTGCAAATATGGTTGCTATCGGTAAATCAATTGGCACCAGCGATAATCTTTTTGGAAATATGATTGTTATTGATACTGTCGTTGGGTATGGTTGGATGGGGATTGTAATTTTAATATCAGGCCATCAAAAAAGTATAGATAAATGGAATAATGCTGATACTCGTATCGTCGATGATTTAAATATAAAAATGAGCACAGAAGATTCAAAACGACCTACTTCTTTTAACGATTTATTAACAATCGTAGTTGTTAGCTTATTTTTGGGGCTCCTTTCTTTAGAATTGGGCAAGCTAATACCTGATTTAGGGAAAGTAGTTACTAGTTTTGGATGGACAATAATTTTAGTTTCACTAATTGGTGTTTCTTTATCTTTTACTAGACTATCAGACTTAAATAATGCAGGGGCATCCCATGTTGGAAATTTATTTTTATACATACTTTTAGGTACAATTGGAGCAAAAGCCAATATCACACAAATTGGAGACCTTCCTTATTATATTGCTGTAGGCATACTTTGGATATTTATTCATGCAATAATCTTATTTTTTGGTGGACGGTTATTAAAAGCTCCAATGTTTTTGATTGCAACTAGCAGTCAAGCAAATATTGGTGGTGTTGTTAGTGCACCTATTATTGCAACTGTTTATAAAAAGTCTCTTGCACCAGTAGGTTTATTAATGGGTGTAATTGGTAATATAATAGGTATTTATGCAGGTTTATTTACAGCCTGGCTACTTTCATTAGTTGGGGGAATATATTATTAATATTAAAAATTTGATAATTCTAACGTTCTCATTTTTTTTATTAAAATGCGCTAGCATCGAAACAGCAGACATAATTTATTTTAATGGTAATATTTATACTGGTATCAAAGAAGACACAAGGCAAAATTATATAGCAACAAAAAATAATCGCATCCTAGAATTAGGTATCGATAATTACAGTCACTTAATAAGTAGTAATACTAAACTTATTGATTTAAAGAATAATTTTTTACTTCCTGGCTTTATAGATAATCATACTCACTTTATTTACGGTGGAACAAAATTAAATAACATAAGTCTCCAAAATTCACTAACTCAATATGAATTTATTAATGCTTTCAGAGAATACATCCCAAATATTAATAATGGTCTATGGTTACAAGGTGGTAATTGGGACCATGAAAACTGGGGTGGAGCACTACCCAACAAGTCTTGGATAGATAGTCTTACAAATAATAACCCAGTTCTTGTAAGTAGGGTAGATGGTCACATGGCACTTGCTAACTCAAAAGCATTAGAAGAAGCAAATATAAATGAAAATACCCCCAACCCTGTTGGGGGTGAAATAGTTAAAGATATAAATACTGGAATTCCAACTGGTATACTTAAAGACACAGCAATTGATATTGTTCGAAAACTCATTCCAAAGCAGTCACATTCTGAACAAGACAGTATTTTAAAAACTTCTATGAATTACGCATCCTCTCAAGGAATTACTCAAATTCATGATATGGCGACCTGGGATGACTTACAAACGTTTAGAAGAAATAAAGATAAATTAACTTTAAGAATAAAAACCTATACCTGGTATGAGGATTGGGAAAAACTAATTGACTTGATTGATAAATATGGAAAAGGGGATAACATACTTAGGTGGGATGGAATAAAGGCAATGATAGATGGTTCTCTTGGATCTCGAACCGCATGGATGCACAACCATTATCTTGATGATAAAAACACAAATGGTATCATGCGTATAAAAGACACTAATAGCTTTAAGAAAATGATAACAAATTTAGATAAAAACGGCATTCAATTAGCAATCCATGCCATCGGAGATAAAGCAAATGATTGGATAATAAAGCAATCTATGAATTTGAATAAAGTCAATGGTTTGATTGATAGACGAATACGCATTGAGCACGCCCAACATTTAACCAAAGATGCAATTGAAAAAATTATAAACAATGACATAATACCATCAATGCAGCCTTATGGCTGTATCGATGATACTAGATGGATGCATAAAAGAATTAATAGTGATTTGATGTCAAGGACTTATATTTTTAAAACATTTATAGATAAAAATGTAAACCTGACTTTTGGATCTGATTGGGATGTAACACCATTAAACCCATTGTTTGGAATCTATGCTGCTGTTTCAAGAAAAACGATTGATGGTAGCAATCCAGGTGGCTGGAATCCGGAACAAAAATTAACAGTTGAGGAAGCAATATCTTGTTATACAAATAATAATTCGTATGCAGTATTTAGTGAAAAAAACATAGGAGTTTTGCAAAAAGACATGCTAGCCGATTTTGTGGTATTATCAAAAGATATAACATCTATTAAAATCGATGATATATTAAAAACAAGAGTTCTTAATACAATATACAATGGAAAAGAGGTTTTTAGAGCTTTTAACTAGTTTGTCTATTTTAATTTTATGTTCATACATACAGATGTTCAGCCTCATTTAATTTTTTTAGTTATATTGCTAACTCTTAGCTGGAGTTTTGCCACCTGGCTTACTATGCAAAGCAAAAAGCGATTTTGTGAACTGTTACCACAAATTATATGGCTTTCTAAACATGGTTTATTGATAGGGACATTTTTAATGATTATTAATCTGTGGTTTTTATCTTTATTTTATGAAGATTTAAAATTATCTATGACAATAATTTTTGTTTCGATTATTATTGGCATAGGTAGTTATTTGGCTAAATACTTTGAATGGTTAGTGTTTGTCCAAGATGTGAAAGAAGGATTTTGGAAATCTAAACTTAATGTCTATTTTAAAAATAATTATGGAAATGGGTTAGGACCACGTAGCACACAAAAGATTTTACAAAGCATGATTCCAAACTGGTGGGTTCAATTACTACCGAATCATTATCAACTTGAAATAGAAGAAGCAATGGAAATAATTACGGAAAGATCACATGATTATGCATTAAGAAGGGAAAAAATGAATTAACTATTTTGGTAATTTATATATTTTACCTTCTTTCATTACGAAAACAACTTTTTGAAGTGCTGTTATATCTTTAATTGGGTTTCCTTCAACAGCTATTAAATCTGCTAACTTTCCTGATTCAACTGACCCTAATTCATCACTAATACCTAGCATTTCTGATGCAGTAATAGTTGCTGATCTAATCGCTTCCATTTCAGTCATGCCGCCCTTTACCATATATGAAAACTCCATTGCATTATTACCATGATACGAAACGCCTGAATCTGTACCGAATGCGATCTTAATACCGAATTTATAAGCAGTAGTAAAAGTATTTAATAATCTAGGACCAATTTCTAATGCCTTAGGAATAATGATAGGGGGATAATAACCAATTATTTTTGCTTTTTCAGCCACGAACATACCCGCAGATATCGTCGGCACATAATATGTTCCATGCTTCTTCATTAATGCCAAAACTTCGCCGTCCATTATAGTACCATGTTCTATTGAATGAACACCCGCTCTAATAGCCCTCTTCATACCTTCAGGGCCATGCGCATGAGCAGCAACATGCATATCGTAATCTTGAGCAGCTTCAACTATGGCCTTAATTTCTGATTCTGTAAACTGAGGATTTTTACTATTCTTAGCTACACTCAATACACCACCAGTAGCAGAAATTTTTATTAAATCAGAACCATTTTTATATCTTTGACGAACTGCTTTTCTTGCATCACTGGGCCCATTAATAACACCATCTTCAGGTCCTAAATCTGCTGAAAAATTCATATTTAATCCGCTTGAAGGGTCCGCATGGCCTCCAGTTGTGGCAATTGATTTACCGGCACTGAAAATCCTTGGACCATTTACATAGCCAGCGCTTATGGCATCACGCAAGCTATTGCTAATAACTCCTCCAAGCTCTCTAACAGTTGTAAAACCAGCCATAAGTGTTTTTTCTGCATACGGTATAGACCTATATGCATATTCATCAAGGTCCATATAAAATTTTTCCATATAACTTTTTGGACTACTTTGAATTGATAAGTGGGTATGCATGTCCATCAAACCAGGTAATACAGTAAATTCTTTTAATGATATTAGGCTATCTTTAGGTCCAGGCTGTATATGTCCTCTTAATATTGCTTGTATTATGCTACCATTAATAACAATTGTCACCATCTCTATTGGAATCTCTGTAATACCATCAATGAGCCTACCGGCTTGAATATATGTCTTTTGACAAATAACAAAACTTGTCAAAATCACAACTAGCATAGTATTTTTTATTTTACTCATGCATAGAAGGTATAAATACAATTTTATTAAAAATAATATTATTTAATTTAAACTATGGATTCAGACATTCAAATACCACTCATTTTAGATGGTGCTATGGGTACCGCTCTAATGATGCGAGGTATTAAAGCGCCATTACCGTTATGGTCTGCTGTTGCTAATTATGAAAACTTTGATGATGTAATAGCTATTCATAAAGAATATATTAAAAGCGGATGTAATGTAATCACTACTAATTCGTTTAGAACTACTCCTAGAACTTTTAGAAAAGCTGGTTACAGTAATTCTAATGCCGTCGTTAAAAGTGAACAATCACTTAGATTAGCTATAGAAGCTGCTAACACAGCCAGAAAAGGAAGAAACGTTTTGGTTGCAGGATCTATAGGACCATTAGAAGATTGTTACGAACCAAACGATTTTCCAGGTAAAAGCATTGCTATAGATGAATATATTCATCTAATTAATATATTTAATCATCAAGCCGTTGACTTATTACTCTATGAAACGATGGGCAATTTTGAGGAAATTAAGACACTATTAGAAATTGATATTAATACAAATAAAAAGAAGTGGCTAAGTATGGTTTTAAAAAATGAAAATCAAATTCTTGATGGTACAAATATTACAGAAGTTTTTAGGCTCGCTTATAATAATTCAGTTGATACAATACTCATAAACTGCTCAACAATTCACAACACCATTAGAGCAATACCAAAAATAAAAAGACATTGGCCAGGTAAGTGGGGTGTCTATCCAAACTTGGGAGAGGACATGCCAACAAAAGATGGATATATCGATAGTAAAATAAATGATATAGATATTGCAGAACAATTAATGTTTGCCGCTAGCAAAGGCGCTAGTGTTCTTGGTGCTTGCTGTGGCTCCACTCCTGATACAATTAATCACATTATTAAAAACCTTAAAATAGAATAAATAGATAGCTAGATTTGATTTCAATGAAACGTTATTATTTAATCAAAATCGCTATATTTTTAAGTTTTTTCCTTTCCTTAACTTTAGGCCAAAATAAAAAAGAAATTCAAATTATCAAATTTCTAGAATCTCGATATAGCGCTAACATTGACTCTGTTAGCCTTTTTCTTGACAATAATTTTATATATTATCATTCTCCATACGTTGGTTTAGGTATAACTACTGAAGTGACAAATCTTGGGATAATGATTAAAGCGGTATCGCCTTTTATTAAAGCAACTAATATGTTAAATAAGGGCGATGTAATACTTCAGGTAAATGATTATAAGTTAAGTAATAATAATAGTGAAGATTATTTTATAAGAAAAACCAAGGGTGCGGCTGGTGATTCGCTAAAATTAATATTTAGTAGAAATGGCGAGTCTATGTCGACCCTGGTATTTTTGACAAAACAGCAGCTCCAGCAACGTACTGATAAATTTATCGAAGATATAAAAAGTTATGGAAATAGGTGGTTTGATTACGAATTGAGTATAATAGATATTTTTTCAAAAAAAAACAGGTTTGTTATCCATTACAGTTGGGAGGGAAGCCTAGTAGAAAAAGGACCTAATTATAGCTTTAGAGCTATAGAAATAATTAAAACATCTCGAAAAAGTAATAAAATAGTTTCAATTGAAGCTACTTGGACGGAAAAGCAATTCATTGATCAATTTAACTAAGGTTATGAACAGTATTAACCATTTCGGAATGAATTAAGTTATTTGATACTAGTACTTCATTATCAAAAATTGAAAATTTTTCTCCTTTAAGATTTGTTAGCTTTGCACCAGCTTGTTTAGCAATTAAAGCGCCGGCAGCCAAATCCCAAGGCTTAACATCAAATTCCCAATATCCGTCGACTTTTCCAGATGCAGTATGGCATAAATCAACAGCCGCTGCTCCTGATCTTCTAACTCCTTGTGTTAAATCTGTAAATTTTTTAAATAGTTCCATATTAAAATTCCATTTATCTCCATGGTTATATCCAAAGCCAGTAACTAAAAGACTATTAATAAGATCTTTATTTTTTGAGACCTGGATAATATCATCATTGCAATAAGCCGAACTAGTATTTGTCGCAAAATATATATTATTCATAGGCAACTCAATCACTACACCTACTATAGTTTCGTTTTCGTGCATCAAAGCTATAGATATTCCGTAACAGGGATAGCCATGTACAAAATTCGTAGTGCCATCAAGTGGGTCGATAACCCATGTAAATTTGGAAGGTTTCAATTTTTTTCCAGATTCCTCTGCTAAGAAACTATGATCTGGGAATTTTGAACTTATTAATTCTATAATCTTTTTTTCAGAATCAATATCCGTTTGAGTAACAAGATCTGTTAAGCTTTTGTAAGTTTTAACAGAATTATTATAAGATGAATTGATAACGGTCGCTGCCGATTTTGCAGCAAAAATTGCCGTTTCTAAAAAAATATGATTATCTCCTTTATTCATTATTTACTTTGAAATATTCTTGAGTCATTTTTTTCAATGCTCCAGTAAGAAAAATTATTGATATAAGGTTAGGGAATGTCATAAATCCAAGGGCAGCATCTCCGAACGCCCAAACGGTTTCTATCCCGGCATTTGCTCCTATAAAAACAAAAAGGATATAGACTAAGCGGTACCAATATATTGCCTTTTCACCAAAGAGGTATTCTGTTGCTCTATCACCATAAAAAGACCAACTAATAGCAGTAGAGGTTGCGAACAATAATACAGATAGGGTAATTATCTTATCTCCATAGTTAAAAATCCAACTTAAACCATTTTTGAAAGCAAATGATGTCAGGAGACTTCCATTTATTAAATCCATACCTCTAAAAATACCTATAGTTATTGCATTATTATATTCTTCAATAGAACTAGCAGATATACTTACATAATACTCAGTATGTTTCCATGCACCAGTACATAGAATTACTAAACCAGTTAAAGTACAAATAATAATAGTATCTATATACGGCCCGAGCATTGCTACGGCGCCTTCTCGTACTGGAAAATTTGTTTTTGCTGCAGAATGTGCGATTGCTGCACTTCCTTGCCCAGCTTCATTTGAATAAAGACCCCTTTTAATACCCATTAACATAGTATTAAGCATTGTCATTAAAGCGCCGCCTCCAGCTCCTATAACAGTAGCAGTAGGATTAAAAACGCCATTTAAAATAAGTGAAAAAGCCTCGCCAATCTTTTCTGAATGATAGACGAGTACTAAAACAGAAGCTAATACATATATTACCGCCATAATTGGTGCTAGGTAGCCAGTAACTTGGCCAATCCTTTTTATACCACCAATAATTACTGCACCAACAACAGTGGCTAGAATAATACCAATGAATATTTGCTGAAAATTAAAACTTATAATACCAAATAAAGTTCTATCTAAGTTTAAAAAGTGATCTGAACCAAGAAGTTGCACAGATTCAGAATAAATTTGATCTGAGATAGTAAAGGATTGTATCGCATTTCCTGTAGCAAAAGAACAAATTATAGCGAAACCTGCGAAAGCTATCGCTAGCCATTTCCACTTTTTACCCATGCCATTTTCAATCGTATACATAGGTCCACCTGCGGTGAAACCACTAGAGTTTATTTCTCTATATTTGACTGATAGAGTGCACTCCGCATATTTTAGAGTAGTGCCAAAAAAAGCAGTAATCCACATCCAAAATAATGCACCTGGTCCACCGTAATACATTGCTGTTGCCACACCTGCTATATTTCCAACACCAACAGTTGCAGAAAGAGCTGTTGTCAATGCCTGAAAATGATTTAAGTCACCTTTGTCAGCTGGGTCATCATACTTACCAGCAGTAACATTAATTCCATGTTTTAAATATTTTAGTTGAGGAAAACCGAGTCTTACAGTGGCAAAAATTCCTGTCCCTACTAAAGCCAATACCATTAAAGGGATTTCCCTTATCTTAGGAAAACTCCAGACTTGTTCAAATAATTCAACACCGAATGCGTAAAGCAAAAATGTTATTATTGCAAAAAAAACTATCCCAGATCGTTTTCTGTCCATTGTTATACCTAATGTTTCATTTAAATTAAGAACATATATTATAATAAAGACTTGGGAACGACAATCAAGAAATTAAAATTTTAAAATTAAGAGAAAATCATTATACAAAATTTAAAAAAATATATTTGCGGGGTGGATGAAGTAGGTAGAGGGTCGTTAGCTGGGCCAGTAGTTGCAGCTGCTGTGATTTTACCAACTAAACATTATATTGTTGGGCTTAATGATTCAAAAAAGCTAAGCGCAAAAAAAAGAATTGAGCTATCAATAAAAATAAAACGAATAGCCATTAGTATAGGCATCGCGTCAATAGAAGCTTCTACTATAGATAGGGTTAATATAAGAAATGCTACTATTCAAGCAATGAAAGATGCGATAAAAAATTTAAAAAAACGACCTGATTTAGTTTTAATTGACGGATTAGATAAACTAGATATCGATTTACCTAATAAAAATATCGTTGGAGGAGATAATTCTGAAGAATGTATTATGGCTGCTTCAATATATGCAAAAGTAAGCAGAGATAAATTAATGGAAACTTATGCACTACAATATCCTAATTTTGGTTTTCAAAACAACAAAGGCTACGGTACTAAATTCCATTTAAATGCATTGAAAAACTGCAATCCATCACCGATACATAGATTAACTTTTAAACCTATGAAAAATAAAAAAAGTAGAATCTTATAATAAAAGACAGGTTTAAATTCTTAAAGCTTTATATGGTTAAATATGGAACTGATTGTTTAAATCTTTAGAGAATTTTAAAATCAATTATAAAAAAATGATACTATTAGGTTACGAAATTAAAAATAAAGTAATGGCAGCTTTAGGGGTACTTATCCTTATTTATTCTCTTTTTTTAAATGAGAGATATGGTATGCCCTCAAAAATATTTCTAGGTGCAATTGGATTTGCGCTTACAGGCTTAAGTACCGGAAATAAAAAGTTTTTATCTGAATTAAAGGCAATTGTTATTATTGTCTTAATTGCTCTATCAGTTAAAGTAACTCTCTTGGAAGCATACATTGTACCTACCGGGAGTATGGAAAAAACAATTATGACTGGAGATTTTTTAATTGGTAGTCGTTTTGTATATGGCCTCAGAACTCCTGATTGGGTAGGGGTTCCATATACTGATATCGGATTTTTTATACCTTCTTTTCAGCTACCAAGATTTAAAGTTCCAGAAGTCGGAGATGTTTTAATTTTTAAATATCCCAGAGATAAATACGTTAAATACGTTAAAAGGTGTGTTGCCGGCCCTGGTGATACAATTATAATTAATCATAAACAAGTATACATAAATGGCATTCTAACAGAACTTCCTGAAAACTTTGTTTTCTCCCAAAAGGAAATCCCAATATCAATAAAACAAAGAGAAATATATTTAAGTTCTGAAACTAATATTAATAAAGATAATATGGGGCCAATAGTGATACCAAAAAAAGGTGACAAGTTTGAGATTAATACAAATACCAATTGGCGTGAGTTACTCCCAATAATGATGATGGATGGGAATACAGCCAAACTTGTAAGTGAATCCAAAACATATAACTTTACACTTCAAGATCCATTTGAATTGCATAGAAGAAAAGACCATCCTTCTGTTTTCGACCCATACTTTGGCTGGGGAGAAGGTAATTTAATTAATCCATGGTCGACAAAAATTTTAGATAGTCATTTTGAGTTTTTAGAAGTCAATGGTAAACCATTAAATGAATGGAAGATATACGAAGTAAAACAAGATTATTATTGGGCTATGGGTGATAATAGAGATGACAGTTTGGATTCAAGATATTGGGGACTTATTCCAGAAAAATTTATTCTTGGAGAGGCTTTATTTGCGTATTTCTCATTGGATTTAAAAACATGGATTCCAAGATTGAATAGAATAGGTACACTGATAAACTAGAATTTTCGTGCGCGCATTATTTACTCTTTTAATAATTTCGCTCGGCTCAATTAAGATTTCAACCTGTCCTGAGCCACCTCGAATGAATATAAACTTTCAGTATAATGGTTCAATCAAAGATATCATGCCAACTATCAAAGATTATCTAGAAAGTCAAGAATACGATATTATTCATTACGCTCCTGAGTCTGGGTTCATATTAACTGATTATAAATTATTTAAACTAAATACCGGAAAGGTTTTTTTAGCTTTATCAATTAATATCAATGATTTAGTAGTGGTGGTTGGTATGGGGAAATATGAAATTGTAACATCTGGAATAGGCAATCCAGATGATATTTTAAAAATGAAAACTGTTGATAAATTACCTTACCGATTGCAGAAAAAAATATTTCTCCCCATAATAGAGGCACTTGAAAAGAGAGGATTGAAACTAGTAAAAACGAGGAGATGATTACAGTTTTATGAAATTATTAAAATTTATAAAAATAATCTCCCATAAATACATTCGTTTATATAAATTTACAGTCTATTGTGAGTATAGAGTTTAACAATCAGGATAGTCGTTTAGGCTATCTAAACGAAAAGCTAGATGACCTACTTGAAGGAATTAATTCTTCTTATGGAGAAGAATTATTTAATGAACTGGTTATGAGGCTCGACCGTACCATTAATGATTTTAATGATGAGATCAGTCAACTAACCGAGGCCGTAAAAGGCAACTCTGATAAGAGAGCTGAAATTATTCATACTTTAATGGAAGGTAACGATTCAATATCTAGTGAACCAAACACTCAAGAAAATCATGAACAGTCATCAAACTTAGATTCTGAAATTATGAGTGAATGGGAAAAACGGCTTGAAGGCTTAAAGTAGCATTAATAAATAAAGGAAATAAAAATTGAGAAATGCGGATAAAATTATCATTGGGTTACTTATCGTTCTTTTTCTTGGGGCTGGATATTTTCAATATTTAGCAGACGAGCTAAATAAAAGAATGGATGAAATCAATACAATTGATCAAAAGCTTGTGGACAAAGTTGAAGATCAATTTGCCGATAGTCTTCGACAATACAATTTAAGATTTATTGGAAGAGGTAAACACCTGCGAAAGGCACAAATAGATATCATAGACAATACTGATCTGATAATCAAAAATACCGATTCATTACTCAGTTTAATTGATGATGTGGACTTTAAGTTAGATAACTTTATAAGAGAGACTGGAAGAAATTTTAAGAATGTAACAAATGACCTTGAAGACTTATCTGATGATGTCCGAAGCAGTGCTAGGCGAACAAAACAAAAACTTGCTGACTTGGAACAATCAAAGGAACAATTAACTAAAGATTTAAAAGAGATAAAGTCTCTTCCAAGTATTATTAAAAGCATTCAAAAAATGAAAGAGGAAGAAGCTAAGGCGGCAGAAAAATAAACTTCCAATACAAAAACTATATCAACAAAAAAGGGACTTTAGGTGTTCCTTTTTTTGTTTTATTTAACTTCCTAAAAAATATTATTTATCAAAATTCTAAGTTTGTCCTTAAAAATTATACTGTATGGTATATTAGTTATTAAATATATTTTATATAATAGAACATACAATTCGATATCTTAATGGCATATAACATATATTATGTATAATAGGATATATATTTAATGTCCGAAAGTTTTAAGAGTAAAGCATTTGGTATTATAGCCTGTATAACAGTTGCGATAACATCAATTCAACTATCTGAATATCTAGGAATACATTTACTTGGATTTGAAAAAAGTCCAATATCACCAATCATGATAGCCATTATAGTTGGAATATCAATTGCAAACTTCAACTCAATGATTATTAATGCACTAAAACCTGGTTTAGATTTTTGTATAAAAGTATTACTAAAAATTGGAATTATTTTATTAGGGATACGTTTAAGCCTAATAGATTTAATTAGTTATGGTACTAAAGGGTTAATTGTCGTTATCCCGTGCATTATCATTACTATATTCTTAGTTCAGGTGTTACGAAAAAATCTTAAGATATCAGAAAAACTATCATTGCTAATTGCTGTCGGCACCAGTATTTGTGGAGCTACAGCAATTGTGGCTTTAGCGCCTTCAATTAAAGCTAAAAAATCAGAAATTACTTATGCAATTGCGAATATTACAATTTTTGGACTCTTTGCAATGTTTTTATACCCAATATTTGCGCATTTTTTATTTTCTCAAGATATTGTTTCAGCAGGTCTTTTCCTTGGTAGTTCAATTCATGAGACAGCTCAAGTAGCTGGATCTGCTATGATTTACAGTGATCAATATGAAGAACCAAATATTATTGCTGTCGCGACAGTTACAAAATTAATTAGAAATACGCTTATGGTAATTGTTATACCCTATTTAGCTCATAAATCAATGTCTATACAAGAAAATTCGTATAAAATTTCTGCTATTTTCCCTTACTTTGTAATAGGTTTTATTGTTTTTGGTTGCATTAGATCATTAGGTGATTTTTATTTTCTTGATAATGATATACATTTAGCTACTTGGAAAAATTCAATAGTTTTTATTAAAAAAATTGCAGAATTCTTTTTAATCATTGCAATGGCTGCAGTTGGTTTTAATACTTCTTTTGATAATTTTAAAGAACTAGGTATAAAACCTTTTTATATAGGTCTTATTGCGGCAACGACTGTAGG
>CAJQGZ010000027.1 GCA_905478065.1 uncultured bacterium
AAATATAAATATTGGAAATGCTCCTATTATTTGTAAATTCAGTTCTAGTAAACGGATTGCCCTTGGTAAAAAATAATTTTTACTAAGACAATCAATTAAAAATAAATAGAAAATTTTTCTATTTTAATCTTAAAAACCAAACCAAGGAGGTATTGGCATGGCTGATGTAAATGCAACCGTACAAAATGCTGCAGCTGGAATTGTTGGCGTTATTAAAGCGCTCATCGTGCTTTTTGTTTTCGTTAACATTATTTATTCTACTGGATTTGATCCAATAGGCGGAATAGTAGACTTAGTAAATACATTTCTAGATGGCGGTTTCGCTGGTCTGCTTGCTTTGCTGGTCTTTCTCTCGTTTCTAGGATAAATAATCAATTAGGGCCAGGAGCTTTTTTTAATAAGCTCCTGCACGCCTTTTAACAGGAGGAAAATATGCTTAAAGGTGGATTTGAAACCCTTAACGAGTGGCTTGGAATCGCAACTGATTTACTCAAGTCTCTAGTCGTTATTGGAATCGTTGTCGGTATCCTGTTTGATGACTTTTTCGGTGTGATTGAAGGCCTAGGACGAGTGATGGCACAGTTTGGCGACGCGGGGCTAGCAGGATTACTAGCATTGATGATACTCGTTATGTGGTACGAAAAAAAGTAATATGGCTTCAATGCCGTGACATTGCACCTCGGTCTATCGAGGTGCAATTACTTTTTAATAAATTTTTATATTATAGCTCAACAACTTGAATCATTTTTTATTAACAGAATAATACAATTTCTGATTTTACCCTCGCTTAGATATATAGTTACGAATTTAATTGAATAATCTGTTTTTATCAAAAACGGGAACCCCTATCATCTTTTATTAAGGTATTGATTTTTTATATTATGTAATGACAATTATAAAAATAATTTCAATAATAACATTTATTACTTCGAGTCTCATTTCGGATATAAAAGTAGTTAATAATTCAATTTCTAAGAGTTCTTTAATTAAAACATTAAAGGGTGAAAAAAAAATATATGTATCAACCAGAGATATTGTTTCTGCACTTTCGTGTCGGTTATATGAAAATTCAGAGCGTAAAAAACTAGTTCTTTACATATCAGGGAAAAAAATTAAAATTTCTGCTGGAACGAGTTTTTTAATTGTTGATGATGTTTCATATCAAATGATTGATCCTGTTCAAGAATATAATGGAGACTTATATGTTCCTGCTGAAGATTTTTTTGATATTTTACGTAAAGTTGCAATCCCGGGATTAACCTTTGATAAGCGTAAAGAATTAATCGAATTCGATGTTGTTAGATACAATGTTAGATCTTTAAAAATTGAACAAAAATCCAATGGTACTATAATTCGTATAAATACACAAAAATCCTTTTCAGATCGTGATATTAGTTCTTTTATTAATAAGCATGGGTGGTTTTATTTAACTATTGTAGGTGGCATTGTCGACACCTCTACTTTAAATAAAACAATAGCAAGAGGAGTGATTCGTAAAATTGAATCTGATCAGATTAATGAGACAGCACAGATTGCTCTTAAATTGAGGGAAGGTGTTATTAGTCAAGAATGGTATCAAAATCATGATCCAAATGAAATTGTCATAACCCTACGAACAGCTTTAGATAATAATGTTAAGAGACTTAAAAATGTAAAAGAAAGATGGCATCTTGATACAATTGTTTTGGATGCGGGTCATGGAGGAAAGGACCCAGGAACTAGCGGTAAATATGGTACAAAAGAAAAAGATATCGTTTTAGATATTACCAAAAGAGTTGGCCGGTTACTCGAGAAGAAAACTGGTATTAAAGTAGTTTATACTAGAACTGAAGATATTTTTGTACCATTATGGAAAAGAACTAAAATAGCAAATGAAGCTGGAGGGAAAGTTTTTGTGAGTATTCATATTAATTCAAACCCGAATAGAAAAGTTACCGGGTTTGAAACTTATTTACATTCACATGATAAAACCGCCACAGCAATAGATGTAGCTTCTAGGGAGAATGCTGTTATTGAACTGGAGGATAAAAAGATTAATTATAAGAAACTTTCTATGGAAAGAAAAATAACTGCAACAATGGCAAGTAGTATGTTCTTAAAAGAGAGTGAGGCTTTGGCGTCTATTATCCAAGAGGAGCTTGACAAAAAATTAACTGTTCCGAATAGAGGAGTAAAACAAGCAGGGTTTTACGTTTTATCGGGAGCAAGCATGCCATGCGTTTTAATAGAGGGCGGTTTTGTTTCTAATTCGGGAGAAGAAAAAAACCTAAAATCTCCAAGTTATCGAAAAAAAATTGCAGACGGTATCTATAAAGCTATAATTAAGTTTAAAGCATCTAGAGAAAAAATTCTCGCTGAGGAGTAATGGTGGATAAAAGACCTATAGGCGTTTTCGATTCAGGTCTCGGGGGGTTGACCGTTGTAAAAGCATTAAAAAATAATTTACCAAACGAGTCTGTTTTATACTTTGGAGATACTGCACGCCTTCCTTATGGTGTTAAAAGTAGAGAGTTAATAATCGAATATTCTGTTCAAATAACAGAGTTTTTAATTCAAAAAGGAGCGAAGCTGATAGTAGTTGCTTGCAACACTGCAACAGCAATGGCTCTAGAAGAATTAAGGTCGCGATTCAAAGAAACTAAAATTATTGGAGTTATTGAACCTGGTTCTAAGCAAGCTTATTTAGATACATCTACTAAAAGAATTGGCGTGATCGGAACAGATGCGACAATTAATTCTAGAGCATATCAGGACTCTTTATTAAAAATCGATGATAAAATTCATGTTATTTCAAAAGCTTGTCCTCTTTTTGTACCTTTTGTTGAAGAAGGGATGATAACAGGGAGCGCTATAAATTATATTGTAGAACATTACCTATCAAGTTTTCAGAATGATATTGATACTATGATACTTGGCTGTACTCATTATCCTTTATTAAAAGACGCTATAGGCAGATATACAAAAAATATAAAGTTGGTAGACTCTGCATCTGCGACAGCAAAAGAGGCTAGTATTATATTAAAAAAACACAGTTTAAAAAATACCGCTGAAAAATCTTACAGCTTAGATTGTTTTGTTACAGATTTGCCGATGAAATTTGAAAGACTTGGTAAAACCTTTTTAGGTGAACCGATAGGAAGTCCTCAATTAGTTAATGAAATATAATATAGATTTAATTCTTGAAGAGTTGTATGGTTTACAACGCCTAGGTATAAAAGTTGGCTTAAAACATACAGTTCAATTATTAGATAAAATTGGGAATCCACATAATAAATTAAAATTGATCCATATAGCTGGAACTAACGGGAAAGGTAGTACTTGTTCTATGCTAAGTAATATTTTAATTGAACATGGTTTAAAAGTAGGTTTGTATACATCTCCTCATTTATTGAGGTTCAATGAAAGAATTC
>CAJQGZ010000028.1 GCA_905478065.1 uncultured bacterium
AATACCTCTTCGCGTTTCACCAAACTTAACAGTTCCATTAATTTCTGTCATCACAGCCGGATTGGAGGGCTTTCTAGATTCAAACAATTCAGCTACTCGAGGCAAGCCACCAGTAATATCTCTAGTTTTACCTATATCTTTAGGTATTTTTACCAAAGTCTGCCCCCGCTCAACTTCTTCTTTGTCATTGACAACTAGCGTCGCCTTCACAGGGAGAATTGTACTACCCGCTACTATTTCACCATTTTTATCTACAATTTCCAAATGAGGACTTAGCTTTCTATCCCGAGCCTCGATAACAACAATTTGCTTTTTCCCAGTCTCTACTGACTCAACAGAATAAGTTTCACCTTCAACAAAATCTTTCAGACTAACCAAACCAGTCTCTCTAGCAAGAATAATATCAGTATAGGGATCCCATTGAAACATCGTTGTCTGAGCTTTTATTTTTTCTCCAGCTTCGACTAACATTGTTGCACCATAGGGAACATTAAAAACAGCTTTTGATTCTTTCTCGCCTTGCGTAATAGTTAGCTTCGCATGTCTAACCATACATCTACGAACCTCCAGACCAGCCTCATCTCTGGTAATAGCATAATCATAATTATCAGAAAATTCAACAACTCCAGCGCGTTTATTTTTCATTTCAGATTGCTCAATGACTCTACTAGCAGTACCACCAATATGAAATGTTCGAAGAGTTAACTGAGTTCCAGGCTCACCAATACTTTGAGCGGCTCTTATACCAACAGATGTTCCGATATCAACAATTTTGTGAAGAGACAAATCCCAACCATAACACTTAGCGCATATACCTCTTTTAGTATCACAAGTCAGAACAGACCTAATCTGAACACTCTCAACACCGCTATCACCAATTAACTCTGCTTCCTTTTCAGATAAAACAGAACCAGCCTTCACAACAACCTTACCTCTATCAATAAAATCATCAAGAATAGTTCTACCTAAAATACGATCAGCAATAGGTTCGATAATTTCTTCACCCTCTTTTAAGTCTGAAATAAGAATACCATTAATTGTACCACAATCCTCTTCATAGACAACAACATCCTGAGCTACATCGACTAGCCTCCGAGTAAGATACCCAGCGTCAGCAGTTTTTAAAGCTGTATCAGCAAGACCTTTTCTAGCACCGTGAGTTGAAATAAAATACTCAAAAACAGACAATCCTTCTTTAAAATTCGATGTTATTGGAGACTCAATAATCTCACCGACACCACCTTTCATAGACTTTTGAGGCTTTGCCATCAGGCCTCGCATTCCCGCTAGCTGCTTTATCTGATCCTTACTACCCCTAGCACCAGAATCTGTCATCATGGAAAGCGCATTAAACCCTTGATTGTCCTTTCTCAACTCCTGCTCCATAACTTGCGCTACATGGTTTGTAGTGTGCGTCCAGACATCGATAACCTTATTATAACGTTCACCTTCTGTTAAAACATGTCTGTCAAATTTATTTTTGATATCATTTACTTTATCAAAAGCAATTGCGAGAATATTATCCTTTTCGCCAGGTATTAATACATCACTAATAGAAATTGAAAGACCACTAAGTGTAGCCATTTTAAAACCTAAATCTTTTAAGTCGTCTAAAAAGATTACTGTCTTATAATTACCAACTACTAGATAACATTGATTGACAACTTCTGTTAATAGTTTTTTATCAATAAGTGCATCAATAAAATCCATTTCAGTAGGCAAAATCGAATTGAAAATAGCCCTACCAACAGTAGTATCTTTTATCCATACACCTTTATGCTTAACAGAGATTTTGGCATGCATACCTACAACCCTATTTTCATGAGCTAAAACCACCTCATCAATAGACCCAAAAAGTTTACCTTCGCCTAAATCACCATTTTTTAACTTTGTCAGATAATAAGAGCCAAGAATCATATCCTGAGAAGGGACAGCAATAGGCTGACCGTTAGCTGGGTGCAAAATATTATGACTTGCGAGCATCAACATCCTAGCCTCCATCTGAGCAGGAAGAGATAACGGCACATGAACAGCCATTTGGTCACCATCAAAATCAGCATTAAAAGCAGAGCAAACTAGTGGATGTAACTGGATAGCCTTACCTTCAACCAACACCGGTTGGAAAGCTTGAATCCCAAGCCTATGAAGAGTTGGAGCCCTATTTAACATGACAGGATGATCCTTAACCACATATTCTAAAACTTTGTATACAACTGGCTCATGATTCTCAATCATCAATTTTGCGCTCCTAGGAGTTTGGGTATATCCTCGCCCCATCAACTCTCGAATCATATGAGGTTTAAACAGCTCTAAAGCCATATTTTTAGGCAATCCACATTCTTGCAATTTTAACTGTGGACCGACAACAATAACCGACCTACCTGAATAATCAACTCTCTTACCAAGCAAGTTTTGCCTAAATCTACCAGTCTTACCTCTGAGCATATCAGAAAGAGATTTTAAAGGTCGACGAGAACCGCTTCGAATAGCAGTCTTTCTTCGACTATTATCAAAAAGCGCATCTACTGATTCTTGCAACATTCTTTTTTCATTTCTTAAAATTACATCAGGCGCCTTAATCTCCATCAACTGCTTTAATCTATTGTTCCTAATAATGATCCTTCTATAAAGGTCATTTAAGTCACTAGCAGCAAACCTACCGCCCTCTAAGGGCACTAATGGCCTAAGCTCCGGAGGAATAACGGGAAGGATAGAAACAATCATCCATTCTGGCTTATTCAGACGTTTTTTAGTTGGGTCTGGCACAAAAGAATAAGTAACCTTCAGCCTTTTTAATGCATCCGTCCTTTTTTGTTTAGATTTGGACGTTTTAACAATATCTTCAAGCTCTTTTTTGAGCTCCATTATATTTATTCTAGCAAGCATTTCTTTAATTGCTTCCCCACCCATGGCAGCATAAAAATAATCATCATTATCTCTTCGCTCCTCGCTGACAGCAGAAAAACCAAATTTTTGCTCGTAATCTAGATAATCTTCTTCTTCTATTAGATCAAAAGGCTTAAGACCACTATCAGCAGGATCAAGCACCATATACATCTCATAATAAATTACCCGCTCAAGCTCTTTTGTACTTCTACCGGCTAAATAACTCAACTTACTTGGAATAGACCTCAGATACCAAATATGGACAATCGGTACAGCAAGAGTAATATGCCCCATTCTTTCTCTTCTTACTTTTTTTCTAGTAACCTCGACACCACATCTGTCGCAAATAATACCGCGGTAGCGAATACCTTTATATTTACCGCAGTGACATTCGTAGTCCTTAACTGGCCCAAAAATCTTCTCGCAAAAAAGACCATCCTTTTCAGGCTTGTAAGACCTATAATTAATAGTCTCGGGCTTTAAAATTTCACCATAAGACCTGGCCAAAATAGACTCAGGAGAGGCCAAACCAATGGTAATCGAACTGTAAGATTTTGAAGTATCTAAGTTATTTGATTGTATATAAGTCAATTTTATTCCTCTTAATTATCTAGTTCTACATCAATGCAAAGACCTTGGAGCTCTTTGATCATGACATTAAATGATTCAGGCGCTGAAAACTCCGGCATTTGCTCGCCTCTTACAATAGCATTATAAACTTTAGACCGACCTTCTACATCATCAGACTTAACAGTCAAGATCTCATGCAATGTATGAGCGGCACCATATGCTTGTAAAGCCCAGACCTCCATTTCACCAAAACGCTGTCCACCAAACTGAGCTTTCCCTCCTAATGGCTGCTGAGTAATTAGCGAATACGGACCTGTTGACCTAGCGTGCATTTTATCATCAACCATATGACTAAGCTTCATAATATAAGAAACACCCACAGTAACAGGATTATCAAATGCTTCACCAGTGACACCATCAATAAGCTTAGTTTTGCCTGTAATAGGCAAGCCAGCACTATTCAACTCATTTAATACCTGTTCAGGCGAAGCACCGTTAAAAACTGGAGTAGAATATTTATTACCAGTAGCCATACCAGCCCAGCCCAACATCGCCTCATATAACTGGCCTAAATTCATCCTTGAAGGCACACCCAGCGGATTTAAAACAATATCAACAGGAGTACCATCTTCTAAAAATGGCATATCTTCCTCAGGTACGATAGTCGCAACAATACCTTTATTACCGTGCCTACCAGCCATTTTGTCACCAACTTGAAGCTTACGCTTTTGTGCAACATAAACTTTTGCCATTCGAAGAATACCAGGTTGCAGTTCGTCACCAATCTTCAACTTAAATACTTGCCTCTCAAGCTGAGTTTCTAATCTTGACCATTCTTTTCTAAAAGAAAGCCAAACTTTAGAAATTTTGTTCCATGTCCTTGTATCCTCAACCCAAGCTACATCTTGAGCGAATCTCTCTAAATCAAAACCTGACAATCTTTTTGAAGTAAGCTTTGTAGACTTTTTAATTAGCGTCCTATTACTAGAAACACTACGAATTCCATTAGAAACTTGATCCAACATTAAAGCTAATAACTTTTCATCTCGGGAAATTTTTAAATTTTTCTTATCTTCGGACGCTTTCCTCTGATATTCTCGAATCTGCTCTCTCTCTTCTGCTTTTGTTCTCTTCGCCTGTTTTTCAAATAATTTTGTTCGAATCACGCAACCTTTAATACCTGGTTCAGCCCTCTTAGATGCATCTTTTACCTCACCAGCTTTTTCACCAAAAATAGCTCGAAGCAATTTTTCTTCAGGAGTTGGGTCTGACTCACCCTTAGGGGTAACCTTACCAATAAGAATGTCACCTTCTTTTACACGCGCACCTTCTCGAACAATACCTTCCTCATCTAAATCCTTCGTAGCATCTTCACTTACATTTGGAATTTCAGGTGTAAGCTCTTCTTGACCTCGCTTGGTATCCCTAACCTCAACTTCAATCTCATTACAGTGAACAGAACTAAAAGTATCATCTTTGACTAGACGCTCGCTTACAACGATAGCATCTTCAAAATTATAGCCACGCCATGCCATATAAGCAACATGGACATTTGAACCAAGAGCCAACTCACCCATTTCTGTAGCCGCACCATCAGCAACAACATCTCCAGCTTCAATTTTCTGACCTTCAGTAACGAGAGGTCGTTGAT
Source organism: uncultured bacterium (assembly GCA_905478065.1). Taxonomy (GTDB): domain Bacteria; phylum Fidelibacterota; class Marinisomatia; order Marinisomatales; family UBA1611; genus TMED80. The sequence continues at coordinate 5,108 of CAJQGZ010000028.1, forward strand.
TATGAACTGTATTTTGATTTGTTCTGAAATATTTTTTTAATTTTATCTCATGAATAGCTTCACCTTCAAAAAGAGTTAGACTATCTTGAACATCTTTCCTTTTTATATGAATTGTTTCTGCATCAACAGAAACAACACGCCCAGAAACAGGAGAAACAACACATGACCTTGAATCTTTAGCGACACGACTTTCCATTCCAGTACCAACAATTGGTGACTGAGGATACATTAAAGGAACAGCTTGTCGTTGCATATTAGAACCCATCAGGGCTCTGTTAGCATCATCATGATCTAGAAAAGGAATCAAGGCTGCAGCAACACTTAAAATCTGAGTTGGGGAAACCTCTACATAATCTACACTCTCAGGGCCAACTATTGGAAAATCACCTTTAACACGAGTTCTTATGTTTTTTTCAGTAATGTTTTTTTCAGAATCCAACTCTGTACTGGCTTGCGCTACCATAACACGATCTTCGTCATCTGCAGATAAGTATTTGATATTATCAGTAACTCTCGACTTCCCTTTAGACTTTACAACCTCCCTGTAAGGAGATTCAATAAAACCGTGATTGTTGACTTCAGCGAACATAGCAAGAGAAGATATTAAACCAATATTTGGACCTTCAGGAGTTTCAATTGGACACAATCGCCCATAATGAGTATAATGAACATCCCTAACTTCAAAACCAGCTCTTTCCCTGGTTAAACCACCAGGACCCAACGCAGATATTCTTCGTTTGTGAGTAATTTCAGCAAGCGGATTTGTTTGATCACCAAACTGGGATAACTGAGAAGTACCGAAGAAAGTATTAATAACAGTAGTCACAACTCTAGAATTGATTAAATCTTGAGGCGTAATACTCTCAGATTCTCTGAGATTCATACGTTCATGAATCGTTCTTATCATTCTACTCAAAGCAATACTAAATTGATTAGTTAATTGTTCACCAATAGTCTTAACTCTTCTATTACCCAAGTGATCAATATCATCAACACCTCTATCACCTCTTCTCATATCTATTAGAGTGACAAGAACCTGAATAATGTCTTCCATGGTAAGGACAGTTTCTTCAACAGGAACATCAAGATTAAATTGTTGATTTAAACGATATCTCCCAACCTGACCTAAATCATATTTTTTAGGACTGAAAAAGATACGTTCAATAAACTTTTGAGCTGTCTCAAGATTAGGCGGCTCACTAGTTCGCAACAATTGATAAACAACCTGAAGTGCACCTTCAGTATCGCGGGTAGGGTCTTTGCTAATAGTATTTAATAGCAACATAGATGAAAAATCTTTATTACCATCAACAAGATTAATTTCATCAACACCATTTTCTTTGAGTTTTTCTATTATATCGCCAGATAATTCCGTACCACTTTCAAAAAATATCTCACCAGTTTTTGTATCAATTACATCCTCAGTTATAGTAGCACCAATATATTTTTCAAGACCTTTACCCTTTACTTTCTTAGTTATTAAATTACCAAAAGCTTTACATATATCGCTATTTGAAGAATAACCAAGAGCGCGAAGTAACATCGTAACTGGGAACTTTCTCCTCCGATCAATAATGACGAAGAGACAATCATTTATGTCAGTAGTAAAATCAACCCACGAACCCCTAGCTGGAATAATTCTAGCTTGAAATAATTTAGTACCATTCGGGTGGGTCGACTCATCAAAGAAGACACCTGGAGAACGCTGCAATTGAGAAACAATAACTCTTTCGGCACCATTAATAATAAATGTGCCTTTTTCAGTCATATAAGGTATATTTCCAAAATAAACATCCTGCTCAATGCTCTGAGCATACTCATTTTTATTGCTTTCGTCTGTAATGTGAAGAGAAAGTTTAACACGAAGCGGCACTGAAAAGGTCACACCCCTATCAATGCATTCATCACCGGTATATTTGGGCTGTCCTAAATAGTAAGCATTAAACTCAAGGATATAATTTCTATGAGAATCTTCAATCGGAAAGACGCTATTCAAGACTGCTTGCAGACCTAAATCTTTTCTAGCTTCAGGAGCTTCATATTCTTGCAAAAATTGCTGATATGCTTTTGTTTGAATAGATAGCAAATCAGGTATTTCTAATAGTTCTTGTATATGGGTAAAAGTAACCCTATTGTTTTTTGAAACGTTAAAAGATTCCAATTAATCCTCCGATGTAATGTTTAATAAAAAAGCTAAATAAAAAATTATTTTAATTCAACCTCTGCACCAGCATCTTCAAGCTGGGTCTTGATTTCATTTGCTTCAGATTCAGAGACACCCTCTTTAATAGCCTTTGGAGCTGAATCAACTAACTCTTTAGCTTCCTTTAAACCTAGATCAGTAATTGCCCTAACAGCTTTAATAACGTTTATCTTTTGCTGACCAGCAGCCTTCAAAACTACATCAAACTCAGTTTGCGCAACATCACCGCCAGCATCACCAGCAGGGGCAGCAGCTACAGCAACAGGGGCAGCAGCAGAGACACCAAATTTCTCTTCGATTTCAGATATTAGCTCAGAAACTTCCATCATATTCGCATTTTCTAGATATGCTAATACATCTTCTTTTTTTACAGCCATTTTATTAACTCCTTATTTTAATTTTCAATATTTTTATTATTCTTAACAGCTTCAAGAACATTAACGACTTTCACCATTGATGAATTGAGAACATTCACAAGATTTTGCATTGGACTATTTAACATAATCGCAAGAATCGCAAGAGACTCTTCTTTACTAGGTAAATTTGCAATTTTTTCAAACTGATTAGCTTCATGATAGGCGCCTTCAAAAACCAGACCTTTAACAGTTGGTAAATCATGCTCCTTAAGAAAACCCTTAATTACCTTTGCAGCTGCAACAGGCTCATCATATGACAACGCAATAGCAGTCGATCCAACAAACAAATCATTGGAAAGGTTAATATCATTTTTTTGCGAAGCAATTTTCAACAATGTATTTTTAACCACTAAGTATTCAACATTTTTTTCAAAAAACTTTTTCCTAAGCGCAGTAACGTCAGAAACATTTAAGCCTAAATAATCTGTAAAATAAATAGATTTTGCCTTGGACAACTTATCTGTTAACTGCTCAAGATTTTTAATATTTTTTTGATTAGGCATAGTTTATTTACCCTATAGAATTAATATTTATTTTTACACTAGGACCCATGGTCGAAGACATAGACATCTTCACAAAATATTGACCCTTTACCGATGGAGGCCTCGACTTTAGTAAAGAATTATAAATTACAGAAATATTCTCAACTAGAGCCGAACTGTCAAATGAAACTTTTCCGCAAACAGTATGAACGATACCTGTTTTTTCAACACGAAGCTCAACCATACCAGCTTTTTGGTCAGAAACAGCCTTGGCAACATCCATAGTAACTGTACCACTTTTTGGATTAGGCATCAAACCTTTTGGACCTAAAATTTTACCAAGCTTACCAAGTTCAGCCATCATATCAGGTGTTGCTATAATCTTATCAACATCAACCCATCCAGCTTTAATTTTATCTAAATAGTCTTTATTACCACAATAATCAGCACCAGCGTCTAAGGCTTCTTGGACCTTCGGCCCTTGAGCAAGAACCAACAAGACAACTTTTTTACCAGTGCCATTAGGAAGAGATGTGCTAATTCTAATATTCTCTTCAGCATGACGCGGATCAACATTTAGATTTATCGCCAAATCAATTGTCTCATCAAATTTGACAGAAGATACTTTTTTCACAATCTCAACGGCATCGCTTAAATCGTAAACAACTTCTTTATCATAAAATTCATCAATTGATTTTTGTTTGATTTTAGCCATCTTATTTAACCTTTCACCTCAATACCCATAGACTTAGCAGTCCCTCTTATCATTTCTTTGGCTTGTTCAACAGAATTAGCATTTAAATCAGCCATTTTAACTTCGGCAATTTTTTCTAAGTCAGACTCACTTATAGCCCCGACTTTTTCTTTATTAGGCTCACTAGAACCTTTACTTAACTTAGCAGATTTTAAAATCAGTCTTGAAGCGGGGGGAGTTTTTGTCACAAACGTAAAACTCCTATCAGCATAAACAGTAATTTCAACAGGAATTACATCACCGGCCTTATCTTGAGTCTTAGCATTAAATGACTTGCAAAAATCCATGATATTAACACCTTGCTGACCAAGCGCAGGCCCAACAGGGGGAGCAGGATTCGCTTGACCCGCAGGAATTTGCAACTTAATAAAACCTATAATTTTCTTCGCCATCAATAAAACCCTTATTTAATTGTCAAGTGCGACTTGTAGATAATCTAACTCAACTGGAGTTGAACGCCCAAAAATACTTACCGAAACTTTTAACTTTTGCTTCTCATGACTAACCTCTTGAACGACACCAGAAAAATCTACAAAAGGACCATCCTTTACATTGACTGAATCGCCCACCTTGAATGGAGCCGCCTCTGTAACCACAATTGGCCCGTCCGCACCATCATGATCACCTAGAAATCTTTTCACTTCATCGGGCTTCAAAGCTTCTGGCTTACCACTAGAACCAACAAAACTAATCACACCATTAACGTTCTCTACAACATATTTTGTTTCTTTATTCATTTCAATATGGATCAGTAAATAACCAGGGAAAAAGACCTTCTCTTTAATCTTTTTTTTACCATCACGCATTTCCAAAACATTCTCAGTCGGAACTAAAATATTTTCAATATGATCTTGTAAATTTGCTGTTTCTACATCAAAGAGAATACTTTCTCTTATCTTTTTTTCTTTTCCTGAAATAACTCTTAGTGTATACCAATTCATAAAATTACATAATTGTTGAAATAGATTTAGAAAGAAACAAATCCACAATAAATAAAAAAATTGTTAAAATTAAAGACAAAATCAGAACCACATAAGTAGACCCTTTTAAACTATCCCAATCAGGCCATGAAACTTTACTCATCTCAAACTTAACATCTACTCCAAACTGCTGAACTTTTTTTATCATTTTATATTATTTAAATTTTTAGATTAATTTTATGCAGGAGAGGCAGGGCTCGAACCCGCAACCCCCGGTGTTGGAGACCGGTGCTCTACCAGTTGAGCTACTCTCCTATGCAATATCTATAAAATCACCCCTAACTACCTATTTAGTCTCTTTAAAGATCACATGCTTACGAATGACTGGATCATATTTTTTAAACTCAATACGCTCAGGGTGTAGCTTTCTACTTTTGGTCACAGTATATCGAAATCCTGTTCCCGCAGTACTTTCTAACTGAATTATATTTCTTTTACTATTACCAGCCATATTATACCCTACTCAACAATCTCTGTTACGACACCTGCACCAACAGTATGCCCACCTTCACGAATGGCAAACCTAAGTTCTTTATCCATCGCTACTGATGTAATTAATGAAACTTCAAATT
>CAJQGZ010000029.1 GCA_905478065.1 uncultured bacterium
TAGCAGCAGTAAGCGTTGTTTTACCATGATCAACGTGACCAATAGTCCCAATATTTACATGGGGTTTTGTTCTTTCAAATTTTGCTTTTGACATTGTTACTTTACTCCTTATTTAAAAAAATCAAACACTAAACCAAAGAATCATAGAGCCTACGACCGGGTTTGAACCGGTGACCTCTTCCTTACCAAGGAAGTGCTCTACCGCTGAGCTACGTAGGCGGAAAGAGCGAGTGATGGGGATCGAACCCACATCACCAGCTTGGAAGGCTGGGGTTCTACCATTGAACTACACTCGCAAAGTGGGGACAGAAGGATTCGAACCTCCGAAGGCATACGCCGGCAGATTTACAGTCTGCTCCCTTTGGCCGCTCGGGCATATCCCCGACAAACTTAACTCATGCATTATTCAAACCGTAAAAAAACGCAAACTTACGAGCCACCGAGAGGACTCGAACCTCCGACCGACTGATTACAAATCAGTTGCTCTACCAGCTGAGCTACGGTGGCAATTCAATTCTTTGATAATTATCAATTAGCTACACTGATTCTTATGTTTAAAGACATAAACGGTACAATTTTATTATTAAAATAGACCTACAGCCTCATAACTTACAGATAAGTATTTACTATTTACAATTATTTTTGTCAAAAATTTTCAACCTCATATTATCACTACTTTAGACCTAAGTATATAATCTTTTTTATTAAATCGTCAAATGATATGCCTGAGCTTTCTGCAGCTATCGGAAGCAAGCTAGTAGATGTCATTCCAGGGAGAGTATTTATCTCTAAAAAATAATGATTATTATTATTGTCGATTATATAATCGACTCTTCCATAACCTCGACAACCAAGCAATTCAAATATTTTGATTGTATCAATATTAATTTTTTCTTTTAAACTATTATCAAGCTCTATGGGGCATTTATAATTAGTCATTCCAGGCGTGTATTTGCACTCATAATCATAGAGCTTATGCTTTGGGAGAATTTCTACAATTGGCAATACTTCATTGTCTAAAACTCCAACCGTAATCTCCCGACCCCCAATATATTCCTCAATCAATACATTTGAATCAAATGCAAGACTATGATTTATTGCGTTCTCCAACAAACCCGGTTCTTTAACAAATGAAAGACCAAAAGTACTTCCTTGCGCATTTGGCTTGACTATGCAAGGGTAAAAAGCTGGATTGACGACCATATCTTTTTTGGTTTCAATCCAGTCAGGAGTGCGAATATTATTTTCTCCAACTATTTTTTTACTTTTTATTTTATCCATGCAAATTTGTGAAGAAAATGAATCCGACCCTGTAAATAAAATATTATTTTGCTCAAACCATTTTTGGATTGCTCCATCCTCACCAAAAGTCCCATGCAACCCATTAAACACTATGTCAACGCCTTTTAACAACTGGAAGGAATCCTTGTAATTATCATCAAAAACTATAGGATAGACCTCAAAACCATTTGCTAAACATGCTTTGACAACGGCTTCACCTGTTTTTATTGAGACATCTTTTTCAGCACTAGAGCCGCCCATTATAACTGCAACTTTCATTTTATCAATTCAATCGCCCCAAACATTAAATTTTTAAAAATGTAATCAGGCTTTTCTTCTTCGTGAAAACTGTTTTTATATTTTTCGCCCTTCCCTGACAAAACCAACATTGATTCCATACCCAAAATCTTTGCGGGCAATATATCCGTTTTCGAGTCACCAATCATTAAACACCTGGAAAGGTCAAGGCAATATTTATCTGAAGCTTCAACAAACATTTCGACACCTGGCTTTCTCCTTCCTGATGAGTTATCTGGGTGGTCTATACAATAATAAATATCTAATAATCCAAGGTTATTTTTTGAAAATTCTTCAAAAATATACTCATTTATTTTTATTAAATCTGCTTCAAGAATCAACCCCCTAGAAACCCCTGACTGATTTGTAATAATGATAAAATTATTAGTTAATGTTTTTAACATATCTAAAGCCGTAACAGCAAAGTCAAAAAATTTAAAATCTTGTAATTTAGAAATATATCCAGGGTCTATGTTTATAGTGCCATCTCTATCAAGAAAAATACAATCATATTTTTTACTCACTCCTAAAAATTAGCCTTATTAATTGATCCAAATTTTAGACCACTCTTGAAAAAATAGAATGACCCTACCAACATGTAAGGTATGTAATTAGATGCATGAGAAACAATCGCATAAGTCAAAGATAAATCTTTAGAAACAAAAAACAACAATGTCATTGTATATGTTATTCCAGCCTCATAAGTGCCCAACCCCCCAGGCAAAGCCGGAACAGCTACTATAATCGCACCTATCAAAAGCATAATGAAAACTTTATCTAAACTTAACTCAATATGGCACGACTCCATTAGCAACATTGTCATTATGAAATAGCATATCCAAATTAATACAGTACAAAGCATGATTTTAAGATTATGTTTGGTCTTAAAAATTAATTCGAGTCCTTTAAAAATTTTTTCTGTGACAGTTATAAGTTTATTTTTGAATGATTCATTCAGAATACTAAATGATAAAATCATATGCTTCCAGTTTATAAACTTTATTAGAAACAAAGAGCCTACAAAAATAATAGTAACTACTACAAAAGCAATAACCCAGTATCGGATAGTTTGATTTTCAAGAGGAATAAATGGCAGAAAAAAGACTATTAAAATAAAAACCGTAAGCGCATCCATTACCCTCTCTAACATAACAACCCCAAAAGATTCTGCAGTTTTAATATTATTGCCTTGAGAAATTGAAAAAGCTTTTAACAATTCACCTAATCGAAAAAAAAGTATACCATTACCAAAATAACCTATCATTGTTGCTCCAAATAAATGATGCGTAGATATATCAGTATCTAATGGCAATATAATATACTTTAATCTTTTCGCTCTAATAATGGCCGATAACATAAGAATCGATATTGCTAATATTAATTTTAAAAGGTCAACAGAAATTATGCGGTGATACAGCTCAGAAAACTCAATGCTCTCAAAAGCATAATACAAACCGAAAAAGCTTAAAAAAACTAAAATTAATATTTTATAATACTTAGCCACGTAAATCAATTAAATCAAAATTTTCAACATTTATTTTTGGCATAGAAAAATTATCAATCAACTCAATCGAAATAACTTCAATGTACATTGATTGATTTTGACCAATCTCTAAATTTAAACCTTGTATAAGGCCAGTTTTGTTATTGAAGGAAAAAAAGCCATCAAATCCTAATTGAGGGACAGTAAAATGATAATTAAAATCTCGGTCATATTTATCAAAAAATTTAATTTTGTTTTTTTTACCTGACAATAAAGTCATTAAACTAAAATGGTCTTTATTTACTGAGTTATAAAGTACTTGTTTTGTCTTAAAGTTTTTGGTGACAATCTGATCAGCTTGAGCATATATTTCTATATCTTCGGATTGATAAAAATACTCACCTGGACCAATAAAATAACAAGTACCAACAGATTCAAAAACACTATCAAATTGGTTCTGAGAATACTTTATTTTAAATGCAGCTACGCCAGAATTTACTAACATCTTGTAAAAATCATCTACGTGATTTGCCATTGCAATATGAAATAAATTAAAAATTACTAAAAAACGGACAGCTACTTTCAAGAAAATCAGTCTTTTATTATTTCTAAATAGGACTCATCAACAAGGACTTCTCTCGCTTTACTTCCAGTAAAAGGCCCAACAATACCCGACTGTTCCATTTCATCAATTAATCGTGCTGCTCTTGAATAACCTACTTTTAACCGTCGCTGTAAAAGGGATATTGAACCTTGTTGGTGCGTTACAACAAGAGCTATGGCATCATTAAATAATTCATCATTAGAACCTTCATCGCTACCTCCATATTCATTGTGGAGAGATTCGCGAACAGATGGCAGAATATTACTTTCAGATTTAGGCTGTTCAATAACATGCCCCATAATTGCTTCTATCTCTTCTAAGGTTAAAAATGCATTATGCATTCTAAAAACATCAGAACTACCAGTTCCAAGGTGCAACATATCACCCCTGCCAATTAATTTATCTGCTCCAGGTTGGTCAATAATAGTTCTTGAATCAATTTTACTAGCAACTTGGAATGCGATTCTTGAAGGAAAATTTGCTTTAATAACACCAGTAATGACATCGACTGAAGGTCTCTGCGTCGCAATAACTAAATGAATACCTACGGCCCTAGCTAACTGAGCAAGCCTTGCTATAGGAGCCTCAACATCTTTTGCAGATAACATCATTAAATCAGCTAACTCATCTATAACGAGAACGATATAAGGCATAATTAACTGATCGGCTTTTTTCATCTTATTATTATATTCAGAAATATTTCTTACAACAGCCTCAGCAAGAACGTTATAACGTCTATCCATTTCCTTTTCAAGTGCCCTTAACGAAAGGATAGCATTGTCTACTGAGGTTACAATTGGCTCGTCAATATCCGCCATTTTTAATAAATGATAGCCTTCTAACTTTTTATATAAAGTCATTTCAACTTTTTTAGGGTCAATCATTACAAATTTTACTTCATCTGGGCTCGCATGGTAAAGAATGCTGCATATAATAGTATTAATACATACAGATTTACCTGAACCAGTTGTACCAGCAATTAATAAGTGCGGCATTTTCCCTAAATCAAGAGTTGCAATTTCTCCAGATGTTGTTTTACCAATAGCTAACGTGAGCATTGAATCAGATTCAGCAAATTCAGGACTATTAACAACCGATTTAAAATAAACAGTTGCTGGATTCCGATTAGGTATTTCAATACCCACAGAAGACCTCCCAGGAATTGGTGCAATAACCCTAACACTACTAGCTTCCATAACTCTTGCTAAATCATCAGATAGCTGGACAAATTTATTTACTCTTACGCCTTCGGCAGGCTCAACTTCAAATAAGGTAATAACAGGGCCCGGATGGACATTGACAACTTTGCCTTCTACCCCATAAGTAGAAAGAGACTGAGTTAAGTAATTTGCTCTTTCGACTAATTCATCTCTACTCAAAGAATCTGATATACTTACCGGGTCTATCAGCAAATCCGATGAAGGTAGTATATATTTACGTTTTGGTTTTTTTCTATCTTCGATATCATCAATATCAACCTCCGCGTTTTTTGCCATTTCTTCGATATTTAAATCTTCAGCTATTTTTTGAGCAATATCGTCCAACTCAGTTGAATGTTCCTCAGTTGAATGTTCCTCAGTTGAATGTTCCTCAGTTGAATGTTCCTCAGTTGAATGTTCCTCAGTTGAATGTTCCTCAGTTGAATGTTCCTCAGTTGAATGTTCCTCAGTTGAACTAAGTTCTAAAACATCTATAGATTCTTCAATTATTGATTTATTATTTACATCGTCAACTAAATTAATTTTAGATTTTAGTTCATTTGTATGATTTCTTTTTTCATTTTCTTTTGCAATTAATTCACGGTTTTCTAAATAATCATTCCACGTTGATAACATTTTTTCTTTTAAAATCAATATTGGCTTATATAAATCAAGATCGAAATATGCTCTAACCAACATTACATAACCAGCTATGATGAATATTATACAACCATAAACACTAAACATATCCAAAAAAAAATCAGCAAGCATGCCTGAAAAAAATCCAGAATAATAAAATTTAGAAGGCCCTAGACTTAAATATATTGAAGCCACCCCTACATTAATGGATAGCAGCAGCATAGTAAGCAAACCATAAAAAGAAAGCCTAAGGGGCTGCTTTTTGTCTTTTTTAGAAAAAAAGACCCATCCCCAATAAATCCCCAAAACAGGCATCGCTAATGCAACATAACCAAAACCAAGTTTGATTAATAAATGTGATACAATAACACCTAAAATACCCATAGGATTATTAATTTGAGCATCTGGACTTATAACTAATTCTTCGCTTGAATCATGTCCAATAAGGCTAACAACAATAAATGTAGAAACAGCCAAAATTAAAACACCAAGAATTTCAAGGCGTTTATGATTTTTATTGGAAGTTTTCTTAGGCATATTGGGCTGATTTAAAAATAAGTATAATAATTTAAATTATATATATAATTATGATCAATAATTAGCTATTTAAACTACCTCTTTTATAAAAAGGAGCCTTTACCAACTCCCCTTTTTTATTTCGACCTCTAATTCTAATTGAAATCAGTTTATCTTTTCCTATATAATCTGCTTTTATATAACCAATACCTATACCTCTATTCAAACTAGGACTGATAGTACCACTAGTAACATAACCGACACTCTCATCTTTCATGATTATATCACACCCAGATCTTGGAATACCTTTTTCAATCATGACAAAATATATTAATACAGTATCTATGGTTTTTCTATTTAATATTATTTCATCGCGACCAATAAAAAAACCTTTATTTAGATTTGTAATCCATCCAAGACCAGCGTTGAAAGGATTAGTTTTAATATTCATATCATTTCCATAAAGAAGATAACCCATTTCTAGCCTTAAAGTATCTCTTGAGCCTAAGCCCGCAGGCTTCACACCAGTGCTCTTATATTCTTCAAGTATGGAATTCCAAATATAACTAGCTGCTTCATTAGAACAATAAATTTCAAAACCAAGTTCTCCTGTATAACCAGTCCTCGACAATAAAATGGTAAAACCAAGAAAATCAATACTTTCAATAAAATTATAGAACTTTAATTTTGAAATATCAACCGATGTATTAGCCTGAATAATTTTACGCGACAAAGGTCCTTGTATTGCAATCATTGAAAGCTCATTACTTCTGTTTTCAATTTGGACACTTTTTGTTGAAGCTGATTTGAGCCACTTGTATTTTTTTTCAATGCCTGAAGCATTAACTACTATCATATAATCTGATTTACGTTTATAGACAATAACATCATCAATCAACCCGCCTAATTCATTACATATTGCAGAATATTGAGCCTGTCCAAAATTCAGTTTACTGACATCATTTGTTGTGACTGTTTGAACAAATTTTTCAGATTCTTTTCCACTTATTATTAATTGACCCATATGACTAACATCAAAAAGGGCTGCTTTTTTTCTTACTGCGCGGTGCTCATCTATTATACCACTGTAGAAAACAGGAAGATAAAATCCGGAAAAATCTACAACATTATTACTGTTTGCAATATGATAGTCATAAAGCGCTGTTTTTTTAGGTTTATTAGGCATTTAGTAGATCTAAGGCTTCTTTAATTAAAGTTTCAATTCTTTTATTATTCTGGTCAGAATTCAATAAACTTAACTTCTCAATTACTTTTTTTGACTCGATTTCGCTATAACCAAGACTAATCAATGCATTCAAAATATTATTAATAATTTCAGAATTTTTATCATCATTGAAACCTAAATTTTCATCATCAACTTTAGAAAATTTATCCTTCAACTCAATAATAATCCGTTTAGCAGTCTTAGCACCAACTCCAGAAATAGAAGTCAATGTTTTTACATCACCTGCAATTATACAGTTTTTTAATTTTTCAGGCTCGATTCCACTTAATATTGTCATCCCAAGCTTCGGGCCAATTCCACTAATGGAAATTAACATTAAAAAGAGTTTTTTCCCTGATTCATTAATAAAACCAAATAAATCTAAGGCATCCTCTCTTACATGCATGTGCGTAACAAGAGATATAATTTCATTTAATTTAAAATTTCTAATGGCAGATGTCGACATATTGACTTTTAATCCTAAACCGCTCAATTCTATAATTACAAACCCCTCATTTAAAGAAATTAGTTTTCCGGTAATTTGTGATATCATTCTTGTGCTCTTTTATTCTATATAGTGTTATAATTATTTACAAAACAAATCCCAACTGCCATAGCATCTGTTATATCTATTGGATGGGGAAGCGCATCTAACTTTAAAATACTTGCTACCATAAACTGCACTTGCTCTTTTGTTGCTGATCCATTACCACATAAGGACTGTTTTACTTTCCTAGGTGCAAATTGAAAAATATCAAGATCTAGTTTAGCTCCAGCTAACATCATTGAAGCACGCGACTGGCCTAAAACTACAGCAGATTTTACATTTTTGCTGTAGAAGCTATCTTCAATGGCCATAATACTTGGATTGAATTTATTTATTATAGAATGAGTTTCATCATGTAAATGCAACAATCGTTTTTCAAGACGCTCTTTTTTATTTGGCTTTATTACACCATAAGCAGCAAGCTTAATATGCGATTTTTGAAAGTCGATTATGCTAAAGCCCGTAATATTAATTCCTGGGTCAATGGATATAATTCTAGTTATACTCAACTTAGTCTTTTACGAAAAAGTTAGAATACACTTGATTTACATCATCATGATTATCAATAATTTCCATCAAATCCAAGACTTTATCAGCATCTTCAATATCAACACTTTGTAAAGAATTCGGGGACATTATAAGTTCTGATGATTTAATATTATATCCTCTTTTCTCAAGATTCTCTTTAACCACCATCAACTCATTTTGCTCTGTCGAGACATAAGCCTCATTTTCATTTATCTCAAAGTCATTAGCGCCACTTTCTAAAATATCATTTAACAAAGTATCTTCATCCGGTAAACTTGATACCAATATTATCATTCCTACCCTTTTAAACATCCAAGAAACACTACCTGGCTCAGCTAAGCTACCATTATTTTTATTTAGGATATTCCTAAGCTCAGATACAGTTCGGTTTTTATTATCTGTTATGACTTCCATATATATTGCTATACCAATCGGACCATATGCTTCATAAATCATTTCCTCATAATTAACTCCTTCAAGCTCTCCAGTGCCTTTTTTAATTGCTCTCAAAATATTATCTTGAGGCATATTATTGGACCGAGCATTAGATACTGCTCTTCTTAGCCGCGGATTTGCTTCTAAATCACCACCATTCAATCTAGCCGCAACTGTGATTTCTTTAATTATTTTTGTGAATACTTTCCCCCTTTTTGCATCTTGGGCTCCTTTACGATGTTTAATATTTGCCCACTTGCTATGCCCTGCCATTATTTTCAGTCCTCAATGGTTGTTTTTGTTCTTATAATCCATGAATCTTTTACACCCAATCTAGAGATAGATTTAATTGCTTTTTCAGCATTTTTTCTAACCGTATAGTTTCCAATTCGAAGTTTATAAAGAGGGGTTTCAAAATCTATATAAACTGTATCGCCCAAAATATTTTGAAACCTTTTTGCTTCTGCTCTAGCAATTGAAGCAATTGAGGACTCAAAAATTTGAATTCGATAAACTTCGAATGTTCCAATTTTTATATTATTCATAGAGTCAATTAAGGGGATATGATACCCAGTTAACACTCTATTAATAATTAATGGAAACTCGGGTAATTTTTCATGTAAATCATTTTGATTAAACCAAAATAAAGAGTCACCTGATTGAGGAAAAGCATAAATATGAAGAAAAATAATTAGTATATTTTTTTTTATCATAGTTTTCGAAAAGTATTTGAAGGAATCCAAGCTTTATCGCCATTAATAATAGCTATTTCAATCCAATCTCCTTGCCTTTGATAAATTTTTGCTCTGGTACCTTCATTAATAGTAAAAAGCATTGTGTTTTCCCCAACAAAAGGACCGGAATATGCATTAACCTCATTTGAAATAATAATTCCAGGTTGCTGTGAATTTTGTTCAAAAAATAAGTCAATTAAAATCAAATGTAATACGGTGATTAAAATAACAAGCATGAAAAGAGATTTTTGCACAATTCCATTACTTAATATAAAAAATTTTGATGCCACAAAAAAACAAACTGTGAATAGAACAACTAAACTTCCAATAAGAAGCCATTCATTAAAAGTATAATTTGATTTAATGCTTATATATGTTTGAACAGGTAAAAACTCCGATGGTAATACTATTCGGTCTTTCATAGATGCCATTGCTATTTCTAAATTATATTTTGCATCACCCAATCTTGGATTAAGCAAGATTGCTTTGTTATATGCCCAAATAGATTGCCCAACAAACCCTTGTCTATAATAGGCATTTCCGAGATTATAATATAGATCACTACTATGAAGACCATCCAAAATAATCTTTTCATAAAGCTCAATTGAATCACCATAATTACCTTCATTATAATGTGAATTTGCAGCTTCAAATATTCCAAATTCGTTATTTGCTGTAACGATTGAGATAATTGTGATGTATATAAAAGTTTTAATTATTAACATGTTTCATCAATTTTTTTAAGTATTTTAGAAATATTTTGGCTTACTATTTTCTTATCGTCAATCGATGCAAACCCATAAGACATTCTATCGCAAATTTTTACTACTTCAATAAGCTCGTTTAATAGTTCTTTAGGTATAAAATCTTTAAGGAGGTCGCTGATAGACATAGTATCAAGGTTAGCATTGGAAAGTTGAAATCTATCTTTTAAAAAAACATAAATAATTTTTGAATTATCAAAAGAATCATCATAAGAATAATTTTCAATAGATCTAATAGCTTTTTTCAATGCACTATTTTTTATTTTTCCAGGCAATCTATCTAGATTATAACCAATTACGTATTTAGCTAATAAAGGTGAAATTAAAATCAAGACACTTAATATGTAGATATAAAAGGCATAAGAAAAGGAATGCGGAATTATTGGAGAGAACTGAACTTTACCCATGTGGATGTATTTAATATCTTTGCCAATCACTTCAATATCTCTCTTGGTAAGTCCATTATTTACTAAATAGTTCTTACTTAGTTTTTTAACAAAAACAGACTGTGGTTTTGATGTCAACCTTTGCCATTTTTCAAGTTTAGGATTAAAATAAGTAAGTGCTATTGGAGGGATAGTTAATTTCCCTGGTAGCCTAGGAACCAAGATGTATTCCCATGTCATTTTACCAGAAAATTCATCTCTAAATACATTTTTCTCAAATCGCTCCTTGGGTGAAAATTGATCGATTTCGTCAGAAAATTTAATTTCAGGTAGAGTAAACAAACCCATATTACCAGTTCCATTAATTGATATTTTAAATGTTATGGCTTCATTTACGATAGTCGAATCAACGTCAGTTTCAGTGAAAATTTTAAAACTCCCAACTCCACCAGTAAACCCACTAGGCCTTAGACCTGGATATTTTTTAATAGCCACTTTATTCTCCTGGGTCTTTAATATTTTAGTTTCGGTTTCTGTAAAAAAAGAGTCAAAAAAAGGATTGAAAAATGGGTCTCTATTGTTTCTTTTTTTATTTTTTTGTTTTTTCACTTTTACAGATAAAGGTTGTAAAACATGCTCTTTACCTGAAATAGGAAATAATGCTACCTTATATAAAGTACCCTCCTGATAGTTAACTCCGTTAAGAGAAATATTTTTAAACTTGATCTGATTTGGCCTAAAAATTTCTTCAGCCCAAAACCCTGCAAATTTCGGAATTTCAAATGGCTCAATTGAACACTCCACTTTCCTGTATATTTTATAAGTCAGTATAATTTGCTCTCCCAGATACACTTTATCTTTATTTAATTCTGCTGAAATAAAAACGTCTAAGTCTTTCTTACTTAATTTAGATTTTTCCACCAGGATTATAATTTTATTTGTGGATATTTTTTCACCTCCAATCGATATATTTAAAGAAGGTATTATTAACCTGCCTACTTTTTTTGGAGAAATCATCCAAGACATGATTTTTGAATTGGTCATTCGACCATTAATCCACTGCATAGTAGTTTGCTGACTCGGGCCACTAATTATATCAAAATCTTTAAAGATACTACTGGCATTGAGATCTCCAAACGAAATTGTACTTTCTAATTCAATTTTAAAATTTATAACATCGTCAAGAGTAACATTATTCTTATCAACAATTGCTTTAGCCTGAAAACCAAATATAAAAGACGATTTAAAAATTAATATAAAACAAATTTTTATCATCTTATTACCAATCTTTTTCATATCTTAATATCTTTGATTTTAAAATTTTTTGTTTTTGATTAATCTCTTCTTGACCTTTAAGAGCATTTAAAAT
Organism: uncultured bacterium; assembly: GCA_905478065.1. GTDB lineage: Bacteria > Fidelibacterota > Marinisomatia > Marinisomatales > UBA1611 > TMED80. The sequence continues at coordinate 12,008 of CAJQGZ010000029.1, forward strand.
AGCCTCTGCTTGAATCATCTGGTCAGATTTTTCTTTTTCAATATTATCAGCACTACTGCTACCCTCTTGGTCTTGATTCTCTTGCTGTTCTTGGCTACCCTCTTGGTCTTGATTCTCTTGCTGTTCTTGGCTACCCTCTTGATCTTGATTCTCTTGCTGTTCTTGGCTACCCTCTTGGTCTTGATTCTCTTGCTGTTCTTGGCTACCCTCTTGATCTTGATTCTCTTGCTGTTCTTGGCTACCCTCTTGATCTTGATTCTCTTGCTGTTCTTGGCTACCCTCTTGATCTTGATTCTCTTGCTGTTCTTCATTTTTCATTTTTTTTAATATTTCATAATTGATTTTTGTATCAACATCACTTGGATTTAACTCTAAAGCTTTTTTATATAATTTCAAACTCTTACTTATTTCATCTTTATCCTGCAAAATTCGAGCAATATTATATAAAGCTTTGGATTGAATGATATCGTTATCTGATTTAGAAGCGTCTTCAAAGCTTTTCAAGGCAAGGTCGATGTTATCATTGTAATAAGCGCTTGAACCCAATCCCAATTCAGCAGCGGCATCACCTTTTCTCTTTTTGAGTACTTTTTTATAATATTCAATTGCTTCACTGTATTTTTTATCATTAAAAAGCTCTATTCCTTTATCTTGTGCAAAAGAAAAAGAAAAAAGAAAGGATAAAACATAAATAGTTAATCTAGACATTTTGATAAACTTACAGTTTCCTTGTTGGTAATAGGAATGCCATAAAAAAGAACAAAAACGAAATAAATGCCAAAGGTTGAAAACGCTCTTCAAATTGAGAATATTCATGCGAATTAATTTGCCTCTTCTCCATTGCATCGATAACATTATTTAAATCCGAATAATTATCCCCTTCGTTTGAAAAGTGAAAAAAACGACCACCTCCAGCTAGTGCGATATCTTCAAGCATTTTTATATTAAGAATTGAATTTATAAGCTTACCATTTTTATCCCTTTTGTATTCAATGTCATCGCTCTGTTTTTGTTTTATTGGTATCAAACTACCAATTTTAGAGCCAACCCCTATTGTATGAATTTCAACCCCTGCTTCATAAGCTTTTTTTGCCAAATTTATTGCGTTACCTTCATGGTCTTCACCATCAGTTACTAGAAGCATAACCTTATAATTATTTTGATCTTTTTTAACTGTAGTAATGGATAATTCCATAGCAGAGCTAATAGAGGTACCCTGATTTGGAATCATTTCCGTATCAATTGCAGATAAAAACAATAATGCAGCCTCATAATCTGTTGTAAGAGGAAGATATAAATGACTAGTTCCCGCAAAAACTATTATCGAAACTCTATCTCCTTTTAATTTTTGAATTAGTTTACCAATTTCATATTTCGCTTTTTCTATCCTCGACGGCTTAACGTCTGATGCATTCATACTTATGGATGTATCAAATGCGATAACTAAATCAACACCTTGCCTTTCAACTTTTTTCACTTTAGCTCCAAATTGAGGACCTGCTGTAGATAATATTAGACAAAAAATTCCAAATAAAATTAAATACCTAACTGTTTTTTGGTTTCTAAAGTTAATATTTTTGTAATTAATGTCTTTTATGTTTTGCTTAGCGTAAGGGAAAATATCTTTTTTAAAATTCGGGTATAATTCTAAAATAAATTGAACAATTAACGGAATCAGAAGTAAAAAAAGCCAAGGATTACTAAAATTCATTAAGTCGCAACCTTGAAAAAATATCTTTTTAAAAATAAATAGAAAAAAGACAATATTAATGCAGGTACTAAGAACCATCTGAATAGCTCATAATATGTTGTAAAACTTTTTATTTCGATCTCAGATCTCTCTAAAATACTTATTTCATCATATATTGCTGATAAGGCTTCTTTATCAGTGGCTCTAAAAAACTTACCACCTGTTTCTTTTGAAATCATTTTTAATGTTTCTATATCTATTTCATTTCGAATTAATCCTCTACCCGGTATGCGAGAAACAGAGTTATCGGTCCCTGCGGCAATCGTATAAATTTTTATCCCAAACTCACTTGCTAAATTTGATGCTGTAGTGGGGTCTATTTCACCACTATTATTACTTCCATCTGATAACAGAATCATTATTTTACTTTTAGATTGACTATCTCTTAGCCTATTTGTAGCATTAGCAATTGCCATTCCTATGGCTGTGCCGTCATAATCTTTACTAGCAACACTAATTTCATCAACTAGCTTGGATAGAACATTTATATCAGTTGTAAGTGGACATTGAATGAATGATTGACCAGCGAAAACCAATATACCCAACCTATCACCTTCTCTTGATTCGATGAATTCTTTAGCTGTTTTTTTAACTACCTCTAAGCGATTTGGAGAGAAGTCATCTGCTAACATACTACTTGAGATATCTAGAACAAGTAAGATGTCAATGATTTCAACCTTAGACTTAACTAATTCATCAATTTTTTGAGGTCTTGCAATGGCTACTATAATCAGTGCTAAAATCGTAACTTCAATTATTTTTAGAATTTTATTCTTATACTCTCCATTAGTTTTAACATTGCTCGTAAAAAAATGCTCAGAAGAGAATAAAACTGTTCCCTCAAATTTATTACTATAGTACTTGTAATAATACACTATAAGGGGAACTAATAATAAAAAAAGTAGAAATAAAGGGTTTTGAAAATTCAAGATTATTTTTATTTAATTATCTAAAAAATAAACGTACCAAAGTAGGCATTGTTCAAAAATAATGTTTAAAAGATAATATTTAAAAAAATTAAATAATTATAATAGAGGCTACTCTTCCGAGTCGCTGCTCTTATTTTTATCTTCAGATTCAATAACATCCATTATTTCTTTTTTACTAGAGTCTACAGCCTCTCTGAACTCATTAATTCCTAGTCCTAACCCTCTAGCAAGCTCAGGCAACCTTTTTGCTCCAAATAAAACGAGCACGACAACAAGAACCAATAAAATTTCCCATGGCCCTAAATTAAAAAATGCTAATTGAAATTGTGATGACATCATAAAATCCCCATATTAATTTATCGAAGGTATCTCAATATATAGTAAGCAATTGCTATACCAATTACACTAGTAAAATTAAAACTCATAGATAACCCAAATTTCAGAACAATAACATTTAAATCTATAACAATCACTCCTAAATCATTACCAACTAATCCACCCAAATCAAAATTTATTGAAGTAAGAAAAAAATCTTTCACCACACTTTCAGGAAGCATGAGAGAAAATACGTTGCCAAAAACGCTTCCAAAAATCGCACCTATAAAAAGTGAAATGACTATTATGTTAACTTTACGTTTTTGCACTATCTACTTTTTTCATTTTAATATCGTATCATATTAAGAATACTTAAAGATTGGTTGTTCTAAGTCTATATGCCCATAAAACGGTATTAGTTATGATGTAACCCATGCATATAGGTAAGAGCGCAAAACCCTTCCAAATAATTAAAGAAAATGATGAGACTATCAAAATTATTAATAATAATGAATTAGAATGACTAGATTTAAAAGTAATTAATGGTGCTTTTGGAAAATGAATTGGACTAAGCATTAATAATCCCAAAACTCCAACTAGCGACAGGCCTAGTCTTGGATCGCCATAAAAGCCACCTCCAACAATTTTGTTATTAAAATACATAAACGCTAGAATAGTTACGGTGGATATTGGTGTAGATAATCCAATAAAATAACTTTTAGGGTTATCTTCATCACTTACTAAATTATACTTTGCTAATCTAACAGTGCCTGCGACTAGAGGAATGAAGCTAAAAATAGAACCAACTATTGTATTTAATTCACTACAGTAAATATTATATACTAAAACTGAAGGTGCGACACAGAACGAGACAACATCAGCTAACGAATCAAACTCAACACCAAACTTTGAAGAAATTCCTAATAACCTTGCAATTTTTCCATCAAAAATATCCATCAGCCCAGCAAGCAATATTAAAAAACCTGCCTCAATGTATTTCCCGTTCATTATAAGTAATATAGATGAAAAACCCAAAAACATATTTAATATAGTAAGGGTGTTAGGGAAAAATCTTTTTTTCGAAATTTTAACTTTCATAAGTGCCTAAAATTGTCTCTCCTCCATATACTTTCTGATTTAGCTCAATATTTAAATTAATGTTATGAGGAAGGATGATATCGGTTCTTGAGCCAAATCTAATAAACCCCAGTCTATCACCTGCTAACATTTTTTTACCTTCTTTTGCATAACACAATATTCTTCTAGCAACTAAGCCTGCAATTTGCTTAACTACAATAATCCCAAATTCAGTATCTATCGAAATTTCCATTCTTTCATTTTTATCGGAGGCTCTATGATTAAAAGCAGCTAAAAAATCTCCTTTAACGTATTTAACATTAATAAATTTACCATCAACAGGCATTCTATTGGCATGAACATTAAAAACGCTTAGAAAGATAGAAATAAGTTTTAATTTCTTTCCACTTTTAGGATCTTCAAATTCTTTAATTTTGATTATTTTGCCATCTGCAGGCGATATTATTGAATTTTTATTTTTTGGTATAACTCTTGATGGATCTCTAAAAAAATTTAGACAAAAAAGTAATACTACAAAAATTGTTATTTGAACAAAAAGGATGTCAAATTCAGTTAAATAATTAAAAGCAGAAGTGATTCCAAAAATAACAATTAAAGGATAAACTATTATATTTCCTTCAGAAGCTAATCTCATTTATATGTTCCTAACCTAAGTTTAATATTTAAATATACACCTTCACGATATATTTTAAATGCAATTCTATCACCAGACCTTAAATCTTTTTCGGTAATAATATCTCTAATATCCGAAGGTGAATTTACCTTTTTGTTTGCAGTCGTGACAATAATATCCCCAATTGAGATACCCGCTTTTTGAGCAGAACTATTTTTATCTACATGGACCACTATTACACCATCACGAAAAGGAATGTTTAAATGTCTAATCATACTCCTTGTAATTGGCTGGACAACTAAACCTGTTGTAAAGCTACGATCTATACTCCCTGATATTTTTAATTCTTTTGCTATTCTCTTTGCAGCATTTATTGGGATTGCAAAACCAATACCAATCGAGCCCCTATTTTGATTTGAGCCTGTAAAAATAAATGTATTTATTCCAATTACTTCGCCATTAGCATTAACTAATGGCCCACCAGAATTTCCAGGGTTAATTGCAGCATCAGTTTGGATCATGTTTTGTAAAACGCGGCCTGATTCTTTTTGAATACCAAAGTCCATATGATTTGCACTAATTATACCTATGCTTGCAGTGGGTTGATTACTAATACTGAACAACTCAAAAGGATTACCAAGAGCAATTACCCATTCCCCCACAATCAAATCATCAGAATCTCCTAGTACTACAAATGGGAAATCTGATCCATCTAAAAGCAGTAAGGCTAAGTCTGAGGTTTTATCGATACCAACCACTTCTGCATTATACTCATCACCTCCTGATAACGTGACAGTGATTTTAGATGCTTTTTCCACAACATGGGTGTTAGTTAGTACATAACCATCGGGACTAATCACTACTCCACTACCAGAACTTTTCATTGGATAAATTTCAGGTGGAAAAAAATAACGAAAGAAGGGATCGGGTGAAGAATAAGCGCTAACATTTTGTTCTACATTTATGCAAGCAACCGCAGGCCCCACTACTTCAATGGCTTTAGTTATTGCTGTTTTTCTTGATTCATTTATTGACTGCTGGGTTAATGCAGAAGAAACTATAAAAAATAGACCGACAGTGATTATTTTTGTGTTTTTATACATATTCTACTTTTAATAATTGAAGTCCGCACGCTGGCGCTTTATGAATTTGTACATTTTTTCTCGGTGTTTGCAATAGTGATTTGAATTGTTCTTCTGAAAAATTTTTTCGTGACACTTCTACCATCGTACCAACAATATACCTAATCATATGATGCAAAAATCTATTAGCTGATATAGAGTACGTCAATAAATCTCCATTTTTTATCCAGTCCGAAGCATAGATAATTGATAACGTATGTTTTTTTAATGGATCAAATTTTGAAAATGATAAAAAATCATGTTCCCCAATTATAAATTTAGACAACTGCTTTAAAACTATTAAATCAATATTGTCTACTAGCCATGCCTGATTATTATATAATATTGATGACCCCAGGTATAGCTGATATATATAGGTCCTTTTTAAAGCATCATGCCTTGAATTAAAATCACTAGATATTTTACACAAAGACATAATTTTACAATGTTTTGATGTGTAAAAATTAATTGCATTTTTTAATTCTAAATCAGTTAATCTAGTATCAATATCAAAATGTGCTACTTGCCCTAAAGCATGCACTCCAGAATCTGTACGTCCAGATCCTTTAATCGGAAAGCGATTTTTTGATTTTGTTATAACCTTGAGAGCATTCTCAATTTCACCTTGAACTGTTTTTTTTTCATTCTGCAATTGCCATCCATTAAAAAATGAACCATCATATTGAATAATAATTTTATATCTTCGCAAAAATTTTAAATTTTGTGATTTATTTAAATATTATTAAAATTCCATTGTAACAATATATTGAAGGTTTTTCTGATTATAATTAATTGAGGATTTTAATGATAATTTTTTATCTTCATTTAATCTGAAAATGTACAATGTATTAATTGTTGAAATAATATGATTCATAATAATACCCCCGATTAAAAATTTTCCGCCTAGGTAATACTTGTCGCTGGCAATTCTCATATTTTCAAATTTTTTGCGCTTATCATCATTATTATCCCAATCCCATGGAAAATCTCCCCATTGACCTTCTTTATTGTCTCGCATTCGGAGATGTTCAGAATCAAAATTTAAATTAGTATTATAATTTCCTATATCAACCCAATATCTATCATCGCTCGCGCTGCTTGCACCAGCGTGATCATTAGCATAAGTTATATATTTCTTTTCTATTAGGTTTGAAATTTTGAATGCAGAAAAACATCCAGTTAATAATATTATTTCAGATTGAATAAAAAACTTTGATGATTTTTTATATCCAAAATCCATTTCGCCCCAACCAGGAATTAAAAATGATTTAGCCATGGAATTAATAGGCGAAGCACCAAAACCAAGATTTAAATAAAATAATGTTAAAAAAATTGTTTTATACATGAATAGAAAATAAAAACTAATGTTATAATAAAACAACTAAACGCAAACATATCACCATACTTTGTGTAAAAACTACTTTTAAAGCCAATATTTACGCTTTCAGATATGATACCTTTTTGATTTAGATCAATTATATTTTGTACAGTACCATCAGGTTTAATTATACCTGATATTCCAGTATTTGCACATCTAACGACTGGAACACGATTCTCAATTGCTCTCAAACGAGCAAGCTCAAAATGTTGATAGGGACCATAAGAATTCCCTAACCAACCATCATTTGCTTGAATTACTAAAAACTGCGCGCCCATAGAAACAAATTTTCTTGCAATTCGAGGAATGGAAGACTCGTAACAAATTAAATCAGAAAACAAAAAATTTTTCCAATTAAAAACAATAAACTCTTCGCCTGACTTAAAACGGCCTCTGTCAATATTTATATTTAATTTTGTCAACGGATGAAAAATTGCAGGCAATAGATCGTATTCAGCAAAAGGGACTAAATGTATTTTTGAATAGAGCTCATAATCAGAATGTGGCTTTAAAAACATAGCGCTATTAAAGTAGTATCTTGAACCGTTATAGTTAGAAGCGTGAATAGTCCCCGTCAAAAGCGGAATATTAGAGCTATCAACGGTCTCTTGTAGGTTTTGCCTAGTATAATTATCCCTTACAAGGTAAGATGGTAAAGCAGTTTCAGGAAATATAACTAAGTCAGGTTTTAATTTATTTGATTCAAAATGTAGTGAGTCCATAATAGCAATAATTTTGTTTTTATTCCCCCATTTAGTATTTGGATCTATATTAGGTTGAACAATTGCTGTTTTGATTATTTTATCAAAACTTGAAAGTGATTTTATTTTGCTCCATCCTGTTAATGATAAGCTTATAAAGACAAATAAAATAAATGATAGTGCATACTTTAAATCTATTTTATTTTTGATTCCATTATAAAGTATCACATTAAAACTAATTATAATAAATGAAACACCATAAGTGCCCGTGATGTCAATGAATTGAATAAAATAAATATATTTTGATTGAGAGAGTGCAATATTTGACCAAGGAAAACCCATCGCACCAAAGCTTCTAAGCCATTCAATAAAAACAATGAGGAATGGAAAAAGAACACCGCCAAAACGAGTTTTATGATTTTTAGATAGAAGAGAAAATAATATGCCAGCTAATGCATAAAATATAGATAGATAACCTGCTGCAGCTACTAGACTACCAATTACAGTAAATTTGTCAGCACCTGAATTGGACCCAATCCAGTAAAAGGCTGTGATATTAAATGTAAATCCAAAAATATAGCCATAAATCAAATTCTTTTTTAAACTTGAGTTCACAAACACATGAAACAAGGGTATGAAAGATACCCATGCCAAAAAGCCAAGATTTAACGGAAAAAATGCTAATCCTGTTGCTATTCCAGCAAAAGTCACCTGAATCCAGGGTTTTAAACTGAAAAATAAATTCAACTAAACCTTCTTATCTAGAAATTGTTGCAAAATAATTGCCGCTGCAGTTCTATCAATTTCTGCTTTATTATGTCCTGTTTTTACATTTTGCATCACAAGTGACTTTTTAGCACTTACGGAACTAAGCCTTTCGTCCTCATATAGTATCGGTATATTTAATTTTGCAAGCGAAGCCTTGAAGGTTCTTACTTTTTTTGTCTGTTCGGTATCCACTCCACTCATATTCAAAGGCAATCCTAAAATAATAGTTTTAACATTATTATCATTAATAATATCGCTCAGTTTCGATACTAAATCATCGTTATCTATGAATGTTAAAGTTTTAAATGGTGAAGCTATAATATTTAAAGCATCTGAAAGAGCAAGGCCCACTCTTTTAGTTCCTAGGTCTATTCCAATACACCTACCCATATTTTTATATAGGTTTTTTTAAATGATTTTTTAATATTTTACCAGGCTTAAAATGTGTTTTCTTGTGTGCCGGGACAAATATTTCTTCATTAGTCTTTGGATTTCTTGCCTTTGGTTTTGCTTTTGCAGGTTTACTTTCTAAAACTCCAAAGTTTCTTATTTCAACTCTTATATAATCATTATCTTCACACAATAGTTCACGAACAGCCTTAAAAACTTCATCTGTATATATAATTGATTTACGTATGCTCATATTAAGATTTTTTCCAACCTTAATTGCTATATCTCGCTTAGTAAAAGTTTTTACATCCATTTTATTTCCCTATTCTCTCCACACTGTCAACATGCTTAACGTTATATATTTTCTTAATTAACCTATCCAATTGCCGCTTATTTTTTACCTGCACAATAAAATGGGCAGTTGCAATGGCTCCATTTACTTTTATATCAACACTGGAAATATTAATATTTTGACTTCCGATACATTCTGATAAATCTTTAAGCAAACCTTTATAATCCAGACCTATAATTTTTAATCTAGAATTAAAAAATGCATCTTTCGGGAGATTCCAATCAACATCAACCAAACGGTCTTCATCATTAGTAACCAGGGGTAAACTATGGCACCTAGCTTTATGTACAGTTAAACCCCTTCCTCTAGTGACAAAACCAACTACATCATCACCAGGTATCGGATTACAACATTTCCCATATTTAATCATAAGGTTATTAATCCCATCTAGGATTATTCCATCTGCTGGACGAAAAATATTTTCAATTGCATCCCCAAGTTTACTATATGAAGAATTGTCCTTATCAGTTTGATTAGTACTTAATTTTTTATGAATTTCTCTAAACGAAGTTTTTCCTCGCCCAATAGAAGCAAAGTATGAATCTTCGTCACTAAACCCAAAACTACCGTAGGCATTTAAATAAATATTTTTTTGCCCATATATTTTTAATCTTCTGAGCGTTTTTAGTACGATTTCTTTACCCAGTTTGATACTTTCTAAACGGCTAGTGTTTTTTAAATATTTATTTATTGAATTCCTTGCTTTACTAGTAATAACAAATTTTTTCCAATTGATACTCGGCGTTTGACTTTTGCCAGTAATTATCTCTACTACATCACCACTTCTCAACTCAACATTTAGAGTAACTAATTGATGATTTACTTTAGCACCCAGGCAATGCATACCTACTTGTGTATGAACTTCAAATGCAAAGTCAACAGGCGTTGAACCAGCTGGTAATTGAACTAAATCTCCTGCAGGGGTAAAAACATAAATCTCTCTATCAAATAAATCAATTTTTAATAAATCCATAAATTCTTTAGGATTACTAGATTCGTTTTTTAAAATATCAATCAACTCTCTAAGCCATTTAATATCTGAACCTAAATCGTTCACACTGGTTTTACCTTCCTTATAAATCCAATGAGAAGCGATACCAATTTCAGCTGTTTCATTCATCGTACGAGTTCTTATTTGAATTTCTACCATTTTACCATCGGTTCCAATTATCGTAGTATGAATAGATTGATAGCCATTCGTTTTTGGTGTTGCTATAAAATCTTTAAACCTTTCTTGTACAGGAGTAAAAACACTATGCACAACACCTAGAGCAGAGTAGCACTCTTCAATTTTATTTACGATAATTCTGATAGCATATAAGTCATAAATATCTTCAAAAGATTTTTTTCTATTAATCATTTTTCCATAAATAGAAGAAAAGGATTTCGATCTTCCAAAAATCTCGCTAGTAATTTTATAATTCTTCAAACCAGCATTAATTGGTTCAATGTAACTATTTATTAATTTTCTTCTTTGTTTATTTGTTGTTTTAATTTTAGAAGATATAGAATCATATTCATCTTTATTTAATACCTGAAAAGTGAGATCATCTAATTGTGATTTCACACTAGACATACCCAAACGATGTGCTAAAGGAGAATAAACATCTCGTGTTTCTGTTGCAATCCGGTGCTGCTTAATTCTAGGAAGGTAGCTTATAGTTTTCATATTATGCATTCTATCAGCAAACTTAATTATTATAACACGTATGTCTTTTGCTACAGATAATAACATTTTCATAAAATTACCTGCTTGTTTTTCTTTTCTTGTACTAAACTCTATTCCACTAATTTTTGTTAAACCATCTACTAGATTAGCAAGATCTTCACCAAATTCTTTTTCTATATCATCAACAGTTAATTTTGTATCCTCAACAACATCATGTAACAAGCCTGCCATAATAGTTGTATAATCCATATTCCATGATGCTAAAGTACTAGCTACCTCTATGCAATGATTAAAATAAGGCTCTCCTGATTGTCTTTTCTGGCCCTCATGATATCTGCTACCGTAATCGTAAGCTTTCCATAATCTTTCTTTTAGAAACGCCTTATCTGTCTCAGGCGATATAAAAACTTGATTATATAAAGAAATGAAAGCTTTTGGATAATCCCCGAATAATTGAGGTGCTAATTTTACTAATGGGTTTTCCATTAAAAAGGAGCATCAGGATTATGGGCTAAATTTTCAAACCTTGTGTATCTATTTATATATGTAGCCTCAATGATTCCCGTAGGGCCATTACGTTGCTTAGCAATAATTATTTCTGCTTTTCCTTCATCTTCATCATCTCTAGAATAAACCCATGGTCTAAAAAGAAAGAGCACAACGTCTGCATCCTGTTCTATCGCACCGCTTTCCCTTAAATCTGACAACTGCGGTCTTTTAGAGCCTGTTCTTTGTTCAACTGCTCTAGATAATTGAGATAGAGCAACTATTGGTATGTCTAATTCTTTTGCTAATGCTTTCATAGATCTAGAGATTGTTGCGATCTCTTGTTGTCTACTTTCTACGCCTTTAGGACCTTGCATAAGCTGCAAATAGTCAACAATTATCATATCAATATCTATATCATTTTTTATCCTTCTAGCCTTCGCTCTTAATTCTAGAATACTTAAAGCGGGAGTATCATCTAAATGAATTTCCGCTTTTGATAAAGGACCAACAGCCAGACTTAAATTTCGATATTGTGATTTAGGCAATGTTCCGGACCTTACAAGGTTACTATCTACACGCGCCTCTGCACATAAAAGTCGCATAGCTAATTGATTATTTGCCATTTCCAAACTAAAGAAACCAATCTTCTTATTTGCATCAATTGCAGCATTACGCATCATGTTTAAGGCAAATGATGTTTTTCCCATACCAGGTCTACCAGCGATTATGACTAAATCACCCGCTTGGAAGCCCGTAGTCTTAGCATCTAAATCACTAAAACCAGTCGGAACACCAATTACTGAACCTTTATGTGAAGCTATCCTATCAATATCTTCAAAAGTTTTATGTAAAACTGGGTCAATTTTCTCAAACCCTTTTTGTAGTCTATCTTGAGTAATGTTAAAAATTGATTTCTGTACTGACTCCAAAATATCATCAACGTCCTTACTATCATCAAAAGCTTCTTTAGAAATATCATTTGACAAGTAAATCAAGTTTCTTAAAATAGCTTTTTCCATAACAATTTTTATGTAGCGAGCAACATGTGCAGTTGTGGGGACTAAATCAACCAGACCGCTGATATAAAAAGCACCTCCGACTGTTTCTAAGTCATTGTTCTTTGTTAAAACATCAACTACAGAAACCGTATCAATTGGCTCGTTTTTTTTGTCAAGAATTGACATTGCCGCAAAAATTAGCGAATGGTTTTTTTTGTAAAAATGAACCGCATCAAGTTTTTTTTCAAACGCTTTGTTTACTGCCTCTTTATCAGAAAGCATTGAACCTAATACTGCCTGTTCAGCTTCATCAGAATGAGGCTGAACATTTAATATTTCATTTTTTTTATTTGTCATATTTTTTAAAATTAATTAATAAAGTCACGCACAACCTGAAAATCTTCCCAAGCATTTTTTTTAAAAGCAGGGTCATTTAATAACGTTTGAGGATGGTAAGTCACTTTTAACGGGATGGAGTTAAACTCGTAAAACTGAGATCTAAATTCTTTTAAAGATAAGTCTTTATTCAATAATGACTTTCCAGCTACTTTCCCAAGGGCAACAATAATTTTTGGTTGGATTATTTCGATTTGCTTCAATAAGTAAGAATGACAGTTGTTTATTTCAGATAGTAATGGATCTCTATTCCTTGGTGTCTTACACTTTAAAACATTTGTGAGGTAAACATTATTTGTCCGACTTAAACCAATTGCTTTTAGTATTTTATCTAAAAGTTTTCCAGCTTTGCCAACAAATGGTCTTCCTTTTTCGTCTTCATATTCATTTGGAGCCTCACCAACAATTAACAAATCAGCATTTTTGTCTCCGCTACCAAAAACAATTTTTTTTCTTGAGGTACCCAATTCGCATTTCATACAACCTTCAACAGAAGATTCAAAAATACTTAAAACACTATTATTTAATAAATCGCTTTTTATACTAAAAGTAGAAGGTGAATCAAAAAACAATTCATTTCCATAAAGTTCAATGTGCTGTTTTATGAACTTATTTTTATTGACGATGTTCATACATTGTCTATAAAATCTTCTCCTTTTTACTCCACTTTACATCACCATCCATAAATTGCTTTATAGCAATACTAGTAGTTTTTTCTAACTCAATGTAATCTTCAGGAGACTTCTCTTCAATCTCATCAAACACACCGTAATCTTCTTCTTCTGCCTCTTTTATTGATTTTTGAACAATACGTTCATCAAGGACTATTTTAGCTTGACCAGACATTACGACAACAGCTTCGTAAATATTATCTGTTTTTTCTTCAATATTTCTCAATGGAATAGTTTTGATTCCCATTATTACACTCCTTTTATTACTTCATCTAATTTTATTAAAAAATCATTTTTTGCAACTTCAATATTATCATTTATTAATAGAGAATCAAACCGATCTTTATAAGCCATTTCTTTTTTAAATCGTTCCAACCTTTTTTTAATAGTGGCTTCAGTTTCACTACCCCTCATTTGCAATCTTTTTCTTAAGCTATCTATACTTGGTGGAACAATGAAAACGGAATGCGAATTGTCTGGATATAATTTCTGAATTGAACTTGTCCCATTAACATCTAATTCAAGCAATACAATTTTTTCATTCAAAATCGCATTATCTAATTCTTTTTTAACGGTACCATAATAGTTACCATGAACATTCTCCCATTCAGCTAAATCACCATTATCTATTAATATTTTAAAATCTTGTCGTTTTACAAAATTATAATCTTCCCCATCAATCTCATTTTCTCTAGGAGCTCTAGTGGTATAAGATACAGACCATATAAACTCAGGTCTTATCTTTCTTACTACTTTACATAATGTAGTTTTACCTGATCCAGATGGTGCAGAGACACAAATTAAATTTTTCATTATAGTATGTTTTGTATTTGCTCTTTAATTTTTTCTAATTCATTCTTCACTTCTACGATTTTACTCGTAATTAATGGAATTGGACTTTTTGAACCAATCGTATTGACTTCTCGATTTATCTCTTGAGCTAAGAACCCCAACCTTTTACCCACTGGTTCATTTAATTTTAAATAATTTGTAAATGCATTTATGTGAATGTTCACTCGAACGATTTCTTCTGTAATATCTGACCTTTCGATTAGATAAGCAACTTCTTGCATTAATCTGCCTTCATCAATAGAATCCTGTTCTGTGTAAAATCTTATTTTTTCAGAAATTTCCTTTTTTCTTGTTTTTGTCAATTCAAATGTGAGTACTTCCATATCTTTAATTTCTTTTTTGATAAGGCCTAATCTTTTAAGAAAATCTTTTTCGATATGCTTACCTTCCTCCAAACGAGTTTTATCTAGGTTTTTTAAAGCTTCAGAAAACATCAATATAGTTTTTTCATCATCATTAATTTCTATTTCTTTATGTTTAAAAAGGTCATTTAAATTGACAATACTACTAAGATCTAACTTTTGATCATATTTTTCTTCTACTCGTTCAATAACTTCTAATATTGAATTGAAATTTCCTTCATCAAATGATTTAAATTTTTTAGCATCATGATTATCAAAGTCAATAAAAATTTTTACGCTACCTCTCTGAATTTGTTCCGATAATAGAGTTCTGATTTTTTGCTCTAATTCGGCAGAAAGACTTAAACCAGAAAACTTTATATCAAGGTTTCGTGAATTCAAAGATCTTATCTCAATATTACAGCTTCCAATTTGGATTTTTGTAGATGCCCTACCATAACCAGTCATGCTTTTTATCATTTATTTATCTTCTTAGTTTTTATTTAAAAATTGTTTTTTTACCCATTCCATTGAAACACCTATACTAAGTAAATGATTTTCGTCAATACCGCTAGTACCCCCTCCATTTAAAAAAGCATAATCAATACTTATATCTTTCCAATGTAGACCAATACCAGATGAAAATGTACCTCTTTGATACGATCCGAATCTAAAAAATAAATTATTTCTATAGACTATTTCTAATCCTGTAGAAAGATTAGTTGGGATTTTATCAAATAATAGGTTTGAATCAATAGATTTATCTAATGTCACAATGTCTATCTTCATCATAGGATTTAATTCTAATCCGTATTTATTAAGTAATAATTTACGGTGAACACCAAATGATATAAAAGAAGGCGAGATTTCTATATCACCATCATTCCAGATTAAACCAGATGAAGGAAAATTATTAAAGACAATACCTAAACTGGTTTTTTCAAAAAGCCTAAAAAAGCCGACATTTACCCCGGTGCCCAGACCATATTCATCATCAATAGCATGTATTAAAAACTTAAGTCCAATGCCTAATCTCCATTTTTTCAAGATCTGACTATGAGATGCATATAATCCGAAAATATTTTGACTAAAATATTTAACATTTTCGAGATTAAGGCGTTCCCCTTCATCAAGAATACCATTTCCCTCTCCAGGATCAAAGGTGCCAAATACTCCATCAATGCCCCAATCTAATAATTGCCCCCTAGTATCTGGGATACCACTAATTCCTTCATATAGGAAAACTAAACTAATCCAAGAGCTATCAGTTAAATACTTATCAAACCCTATGAATTCACTATTCGCAGTTCCTGCGATTTTTGACTGATGAGTTAAACCTATCTTATCATTATATGAAATAGACAAAGAAGGATTAAGAAGGACAGAGCCTGATGTTTTAATTGGATATGCAATACTTGATTGAGCTAATGCACTAATTCTAGAATCAGTATTTCTATCAAAAACTTCCCACCCATAAGAAGTAACTCGAATTTCTCCCTGAGCCATAGAAAATAAAATTATTAGTATAAAACTATTTATTATATTTTTTTTTAATATCATTTAAAATACTCAAAGCCTGAATCGGAGTAATTTGATTTAAGTCCAAAGCTTCAATTTCATCTTTTATTTTGAGTACATCACTATCTAGTTCTAAATGTTTTGAAAAACCCACATTATCGCTAACCAGGTTATCAATAAGCTGATTATTATTTTCAAATTTATGAACTAAAATTTCTTTAGCTCTTGAGATGACAGATGACGGCAGACCTGCCATTTTTGCAACCTGGATACCATAACTTTTATCTCCAGACCCCTCAATGATTTTCCTGAGAAATATAATTTTATCATTGTACTCTTTTACCTCAACGTGATAATTCTTTAACCTTTCTAGCTGATCTTCAAGAACTGATAATTCATGATAATGTGTCGCGAATAATGTTCTTGCATTAATTTCATTATTCTCATGAAGATATTCAACTATGGCCCAAGCGATTGATAATCCATCAAACGTAGCTGTCCCTCTACCTACTTCATCAAATAAAATCAAACTACGCTCTGTTGCGTTATTTAATATATTAGCAGCCTCATTCATTTCTACTAAAAAAGTTGACTCCCCTCCGGCAAGATTATCACTAGCCCCCACTCTCGTAAATAGTTTATCAACGATTCCAATATCTGCAGATTTTGCTGGTACAAAACTACCAATTTGAGCTAGCAAGACTATAATTCCCGCTTGCCTTAAAAAAGTAGATTTACCTGCCATGTTTGGCCCTGTGATGAGATGGATTTGGCTAGTCTTTATGTCCATAAGTAAATCATTCGATATGAACTTTTGAGTTGAAGGCAATAAGTCTTCAATTACAGGATGTCTGCCATTAACAATTTTTAGAATTGATTTTTCTTTTATATTTGGCCTTACAAATTTTTTCGAAATTGCTAAGTAAGCAAAACTTGATAGGACATCAATATCATTAAAAAGAGATGCATTATTTTGAATTTCTAAAACTCCAGTTGATACAATATCAACAAGTTTTTGAAAGATTTCATTTTCTAATTCATAGATGTAGCTTTCCGCGTTCAATACTTTTTCTTCATAGATTTTTAAATCTTCAGTAATATATCTTTCTGAATTAACTAATGTTTGCTTCCTTATATAATCGTCTGGAACTTTGTTTTGATGTGTCTTAGTAATTTCAATATAGTAACCAAAGACTTTATTAAAACTGACTTTTAAACTGGAGATATCTAGACGCAGTCTTTCATCATGTTGAAATTTTTCTATCCAACTTTTACCATTATTTAATATGTTTCTATATTCGTCTAATTGATTATCTACTCCTGACCTTATAACATTTCCTTTTTTAATGTTTGCGGGACAATCTTCATTCAAGGTTTTATTTATTTCTATCTTGAGCTTTGTCAATCTTTTGTAGTTAATCGTATAATTATTCAGGCTTTTAAATTCCCGAAAACGTTCGAATGATTTATCATAGATATCCAAGGTGTTGGACAATCCTGCCAATTCACGAGGTGTGCCGCTGCGCCTGCATATTTTCGAAATTATTCTTTCTACATCTATAGTTTTTTTAAGATTTATTCGCAGTTCTTTTAATAAAAAATTTTCACAAAAAAATGTTTCTACAATTTCTAACCTATTTTCAATATTCTTTTTAACAGCAAGAGGCCTTTGCAGCCACTGTACTAGCATCCTAGATCCGCCTGCTGTAAGAGTGTAATCGATACTATTAATTAGCGTTCCTTTAACGTTTTGGGATGATAAAGAATTAAATATTTCTAAATTTTTAATGGTAAATCCATCTAATCCCATAATACCAATATTTTGTATGGGACTAATCTTTTTTAGATGGCTAACGCTCATTGATAAATTATTTTTTAAGTATGTAAATAAACCACCAGCTGAAATAATGCCAATTGGGAAATTTTCGCATCCGAAACCTTTTAGAGATTTTACTTTGAAGTGGTCAATTAAATCACGGTAAGAATTATCATAATTAAAAGTCCAATCTTCGATACTAGTAACATGCGGATGAAGCCTTAAATACCATTCTTCAGTATTAAATACATCTGACTTAGATATTACAACTTCACTAGGGTTGTACTTTGACAACAAATCAGATAATTCACTTAAGTGACATTCTCCTGTATAAAACTCTCCAGTGGACGTATCAATAACAGATAAGCCCGCTCTTTTTTTTTGTTTTATAATACACGCAATGAAATTATTTCTCTTTTGATTTAAAACCTGTTCTGAGGTTATGGTACCAGGTGTAACAACTTCAATAACCTTTCTTTTAACAATACCTTTAACTTGACTCGGATCTTCAATCTGTTCACAAATAGCAACTTTATATCCACCCTTGACTAATTTAGGTAAATAGTTATCGAGAGCATGATAAGGGAAGCCCGCTAAATCAACATCCGCTGCTTTGCCATTCGATCTCTTGGTCAAAACAATTCCAAGCAATTCAGAAACTATAATAGCATCAGATGAAAAAGTTTCATAAAAATCACCCATTCTAAAAAGAAGAATTGAATCAGTATAATTTGATTTTATCTTATCATATTGTTTCATCAAAGGAGTTTTAGAATTATTGCTCAAAAAAATAAGGCCCTTTTTTCCTATTTGCTCCATTTCTGATAGTGTAACCATTTATATCAAAGTACTCTAGCATTGGAATCGCATTTTTTCGTGAAAGCATAGATATTTCTTTAAAACTCGAAACAGATAATAATTCTTGACCACTAAAATAAATTTGCAATTTTGATATTATGGCACCAAAAGCATCAGCACTAGTCACAATATCCATATTAATAATAACTACTTTTTTTCTATCATTTAACATAAACACCAAATCTTTAACGTATTTTGGATTTAATTTTGATTTCTTTACTAATTCATTAATGGATATAATTTTCAGCGGGCTATTATTTATCAAGTTTTTTATATTATCAATGTCAATTGCTATTTTTTTATCAATTTTTAAATCTTGATTTTTAATTTTTATTTTACCGTTTTTAAAAGTTAATAAATCTTCATTTACTAAATCATTGACAACATATTTAGCCCAATCAGAAGATAAATTCAAATTGAGTTTTAAATTATTCATTTCAACATAACTATGAAATAAATCATGATTAGTTTTTTTTTTAACATATTTAACCACCGATTGTTTCACTGAGTTTAAATCATCAAAAAAGTAAACTAAATCACTCTTTGTTATTTTTGCTTTTATTAGTTTTATTTTTTTAAGTATTTCAACTTCAGATAGAAAATATTTTTCACTCCACTGCTTAACTGTTAGCGGCTTTTTTAATCTACGAGATATCATGTATTTAAACCTTGCTACTTTATCAACTGGTATTTCTCCAAGATTATCTTTTTTTATTCTTTCATTTGTATCAAGTACAACACCACTAGCAATTGTTTCCATTGGGGAGTATGAACGAACCACGAATAACTCATCGAGTGTTACTCCACATTTTTTCTCTAATCTTAAAATTGCATTGCAAGTTTTGCCAGGTTCAATTTTTTTTATATGAAGATTAATTCTAGCTAAAATTTCAGCAGTGCCTAAATGAATTCTCACTCGCTGATTGTTTTGAATTGTCCAAAGCGTATGTCTGGACATAGTTAAGTTCACTATTAAATAATTCGTTACTATTATCTTATCAATGGCAGATAAAATTGAGCCTCTTTTTAATACATTTATATCAACTTTTGATAGATTTAAAGCTGCCCTGTCACCAAATTTGACATTGGTAACTTCACCACCATGAGTTTGAACACCCCTAACTGTTGCTGTTATTTTCTCTGGTAATATTTCTATACTATCACCTTTTGATATATTACCACTCTTAATAGTTCCTGTTACAATAGAACCATATCCTTTTTTATTAAACACTCTATCAACATACATTTTAAAAAATTTTGAGTTATCAAGAACATTTAATGACTGAGATATAGAAATGATAGAATTCTTTAATTCACCTATTCCTTTCTGAGATAAACTATCTACTTTAAAAATACGACTATTTTGAAAAATAGTATCTTTTTGAATCTTTTTAATATCAGATATAACTAGGTCTATCCATTCGTTATCAACCCCATCAATTTTTGTTATTACAGTAATTCCGATTAGAATAGATAAACTATTCAAAATATGGAGATGCTCTAAAGTTTGTGGCATTACACCATCATCAGCAGCTATTACTAATAAACCAATATGAATAGTTGACGATCCCGCCACCATATTTCTAATAAACCTTTGATGACCTGGGACATCGACAATGGTGATTTGCTCATTTAAATAAGCAAACCCAAGGTCTATTGTAATTCCTCTACTTTTTTCTTGTAAAAGAGTATCTGTATTGGTTCCAGTAAGAGCTTCTACCAAAGATGTTTTACCATGATCAATATGCCCAGCAGTTCCAATAACAATTTGCTGCATAATTAAACTTTATTTATAGCATCAATTATATGAAAACTTTGAGAAGGTAAAACAGCTTTAAGGTCTATGAAAAATGAATTTCTATTGATATAACCTATAATTGGAACCTTGTATTGTTTAAATGATTTTGATAGAACATCAATGGACATGTCCTTAGGCGAAAATTTCAGAGTAACACTTTTAAGGTTTTTTTCAGGTAAAGAACCGCTTCCAGCCTCAACCATAGAATTCTCAATGGTCAGACCAAGAGTCCGAAGTTTATACTCCTGAACACTATTTATTATTTTTTCAGCCATTTTTTTTAAGGTTTTTCTATTTTTCGTCAATAACATTAAAGCGAGATTAGATTTTAAAAATCCATTTTTTTTATAACTACGAAGAATATCATCTAAAATGGCAATTGTAATTTTATCACATCTTACCGTGCGATAGATTGAGTTTGACTTGATAATGTTTATTAAAATTTTTGTAGACAGTATTATTCCTGATTGCGGCCCTCCAAGCATTTTGTCCCCTGAAAAAAGTGTGATATCAGGACCTTTTTTTACTATTTCAGAAACTGGGATTTCAGAAGGAATACCAAACTTACTCATATCTATAAAAGAGCCACTACCTAAATCTGCCACTACAGGAATTTTATATTTCTTACCTATAGAAACTATATCTTCTAAAGGCACTTCTTTAGTGTAACCTTTCATGATATAATTACTTGTATGAACCCATAACAATAGTTTAGTATTATTAGAAATTTCTTTTTCATAATCTTCAAGATGTGTGCGGTTGGTAGATCCAACCTCCTTTAAAATGCCACCTCCTTTTTTAATAATTTCAGATATTCTAAATGAACCACCAATTTCAACAATTTGGCCTCTTGAACAGATAACTTCAGCATTTTCTGATAAAGAATTAATAATTAATAAAAGAGCCGCAGCATTATTATTGACGACGACTGAATTTTCAGTTCCACAAATAGAGGCAATGTGCTTGTCAATGTGTGATTGACGGTCTCCCCTCATATTTTTTTCTAGATTAAACTCGAGATTTGAATAGCCATTAATTTTATCTGCAATATTTTTTAAATGTGAACCTGCGAATGGAGCTCTCCCAAACCCCGTGTGCAGCACAATACCAGTGCCATTAATAATATTAACAAAAGATGATCTAGCTTTTTCCGTCACTGCAGTAACGATTTTTTTGATAACTACATCTTTTTCAAAATCATAATTCTCATTAATTATTTTTGATCTCAATTCATCTAATTCTTGATTAATCAAATCTTTTAAAAAGTTCTCATGAACACCTAAATCGTTATCAATCGAATTTATAATCGATGTAACTGACGGCATAGACTTGAATTTAGTGTTTTTTGTCATATATACTAAAAACCCCTAGGTTAATTGTTGTTTTGCTAGGGGTTCTAAAAACGAACTTTGGTTAAGTTCTAAATATTATTGAATAATTAATTATTTTTTATCGTTTCTCTTTAATTCTCGTTCCTTTGCTTCCAGAAATGTCTCTGAGGTAATTAAGTTTCGCTCTCCTAACTTTACCTTTCCTTTTGACATCAATATTAGAAATCATTGGAGAGTGTAATGGGAAGATTCTTTCAACACCAATTCCATTAGAGATTTTTCTTACGGTGAATGTTGCATCTAAACTTTTTCCTGCTCTTCTTCCTATAACAACACCTTCAAAATTCTGAACTCGTTCTTTATTGCCTTCACGAACCAAAACACTTACAATAAGGGTGTCTCCTGTATCAAATTCTGGGATATCGTCTTTTAAATATTCTTTAGTTGCATCCTGCACTTTATTCATGATTGAACTCCATATGTTTAATTGATTTATTATATTTTTCCCAGATGTCTGGACGTTTTTGTTTTGTAAGAACCTCGGATTTATTTTTTCTCCAAAGTTTTATTTTCTCATGATGCCCTTCAAGAAGGACACCCGGTACAGTTAAGCCTTCAACTGTTCTTGGCTTTGTATAATGTGGATAATCTAAAAGCTCATTTGAGAAGCTATCAGTTCTAGCAGAATTAATATTATTTAATGTCCCCGGACTGAGCCTGATTATACTATCAATTATAACCATGCTACTTAGTTCACCATTCGAGACAATATAATCACCAATGGAATATTCATGAGTGACATATTTATCAATAACTCTCTGATCGACACCCTTATATCGACCACATATAAAAATAAAATTTTTGATATTAACGTTCTTTTCAGCTTGCTCTTGATTCCACTGCCTGCCATGAGGAGTTGGATAAACTATATTTGTATTTTCAATAGATGATGACATCAAATCAAATGAATGTTCAATTGATCGCATTAGAGGTTCCGCCATCAAAACCATACCATCGCCTCCACCGAAAGGCGTATCATCTATTTGTTTATAATCATTATCAGCGAAGTCTCTTATATCAATTAAATGAAAGTCAACATGCTCTCCACTAACTGCCTTTCGAAGTATAGTTGAATCGATGCAACTTTTTATCATCTTAGGGGCCGAAGTAATGACAGTTATTTTCATAATTCTAATAAACCGTCAATATCGGCAATTATAATTTTTTTATTATCTACATCCAATCTTTTAATCACTTCACTAATTATAGGAATAAGTATCTCTTTTTCA
Source organism: uncultured bacterium (assembly GCA_905478065.1). Classification (GTDB taxonomy): domain Bacteria; phylum Fidelibacterota; class Marinisomatia; order Marinisomatales; family UBA1611; genus TMED80. The sequence continues at coordinate 35,449 of CAJQGZ010000029.1, forward strand.
TCTTTAAGTACAACATAGACATCATTTGCAGGGAGCCACATAACATCCTTAAGAACTCCTGCTTTTCTGCCAGATTCAGTTTCTAAATCAAAGCCAATTATTTTTTCAGAGATAAGATTTATTTCATCATCTTTATCTGCTTTAATGTAAATGGTCTTACCTACTAATCTATCAGCTTGATGGAGAGAATCAACACCTTGGAACTTAAATCTCATTTTTTTACCAAGACCAATAGTGCTCTCAAGTTTAATATGAGATAGTTCTTCATTTTTGACACCAATATGCAAAGATTTATTTATTATATAATCGACACTATATCTCGAATAAGGCCTTAATCTAACTTCACCTTTAAATCCAGATGATGTAGTAATTTTTGCTATGGCATGTTTTTGATCAAACATAACAAATTTTAATCTATGACGTCCAATCTAGCTCTTTTGCCACCTTGCTTTGCATTAACGGCAAATACTATCGTTCTGAGCGCAGAAATATTTCGACCTTGCTTACCAATTACTTTACCGTAATCACCTTCGCCAACAGTTAGTTCATAAATTAGTCGCTGCTCAGTTTCAACTATATTAACCTTTACCTCATCAGGCTTATCGACAAGAAGTCTAACAGCAATCTCTATAAATTCTAACATAACTTACTCCTTTTTTTATTTCTTTTCAGATTCATCTTTCTTCTTTGGAGTCTTCGCAGGTTCTTCCTTCGCAGGTTCTTCCTTCGCAGGTTCTTCCTTCGCAGGTTCTTCCTTCGCAGGTTCTTCCTTCACAGGTTCTTCCTTCACAGGTTCTTCCTTCACAGGTTCTTCCTTCACAGGTTCTTCCTTCGCAGGTTCTTCCTTCACAGGTTCTTCCTTCACAGGTTCTTCCTTCACAGGTTCTTCCTTCACAGGTTCTTCCTTCACAGGTTCTTCCTTCACAGGTTCTTCCTTCACAGGTTCTTCCTTCA
>CAJQGZ010000030.1 GCA_905478065.1 uncultured bacterium
CATTGGCAGGGCGGTTCCGGAGACATTACACCTGGAACAACGATTTTAGATGCGTTTAAATCTGCTGTTGCTGACTCAAATAGTATTCATTATTCTAAATATGGTGAGAATTTATTGAATCCAGATGTGGTTGTGGTCGCTGTTGGAGAAAAGCCATACTCAGAAGGGGTCGGTGATAGAGAGTCTCTTCACCTTTCAGATGAAGATATCAAACTATTAAAAAAAGTAAAAAATTCTAATTTACCTTATGTGGTTGTCTTGATATCTGGACGACCAATGATTATTAATGAAGCCTTGACTGAAAGTGATGCTTTCGTTGCTGCTTGGCTTCCGGGTACTGAGGGGAAAGGAATTTCAGATGTTATTTTTGGGGATTATAATTTCACAGGTAGGCTATCTATGACCTGGCCTAAATCTATGAAGCAAATACCAATTAATTATGGTGACAGCAATTATGACCCCTTATTTCAATTTGGTTTTGGATTGTCATATAAAAAATAGGTTTTGTTTTAATGCTTAAAAAAATTATTAATTCATTAATTATTTTTTCATTTTCTTTTTCTCAAAATGTACAATTAAATGAAATAGTCTCTTCAAACCAAAATACCTATTATGATGAAGATGGAGATACGCCTGATTGGATTGAACTGTATAATTCTACATCGAATAACATATCACTTAATAATTGGGGTTTATCAGATGATATTGAAGACCCATTTAAGTGGCGTATTCCAAACGTGATATTAGCACCAGAAGATTTTTTAATGATTCTGGCATCTGATAAAGATCGTGTTGATATGATATCAGAGTGGGAGACTATTATAGATATAGGAGATTCGTGGTATTACTTTGTAGCTAGCCAAGAGCCAGTCTCAAATTGGAATCAGTTAAGTTTCAATTCTAGTAGTTGGAGTATTGGTCCGAGCGGTTTTGGATATGGTGATGGTGATGATAATACTGAAATCACTAATACTGTTTCTGTTTATCTCATTAAACCTTTTTCAATAACAGATTTTGACCAAATTAAAAAGTTAGCTTTTCATATTGATTATGATGATGGTTTTGTAGCTTATTTAAATGGTAACGAGTTTGCTAGAGATAATATTGAAGGAACGCCACCTGCATTCAACCAAGGTACATTAACATGGCGTGAAGCAGAAATGATAAATGGTGGGTCTCCTTCTCTTTTTTGGGTTGATTCAGCTGAAGCATGGGTTAATGAAGGACCTAATGTCTTAGCAATTCAAGTTCATAATTTTAATAGTAGTTCTTCGGATTTAACATGCATTCCTTTTTTTACTTTAGGTAGAAATTCTCATTCAGGTAGTGCTCCAACTATCGCTGAAGAAATAGACTTACCACTTTCAATTCTTCACTCTAATTTTAAGATTAGTTCTAACGGAGAGACTATTTTGATGACTGATTCAGATAGTGTTTTAGTTGATTCTATTTATACAGGAATTCTTCAATCTGATGTATCAATTGGTAGAATAAATGATGGTGAAAATTATGGTCTATTTTTAGAACCCACCCCAGCTGAAACAAATGGGGAAGAATCTGTACTAGGGGTTTTAAATGATATTACATTTTCACAAGAATCTGGTTTTTACAATTTAGCCATACTACCTGTTTCAATAACTACTTCAGATGAAGATGCCGCTATTTATTATACATTAGATGGTTCTGAACCAACGATAAATTCAATTTTATATACTAATAATTCAATATTGATTTCAGAAAATAGAGTATTAAGAGCTACTAGTTTTAAAGCTAACTGGATAAGCTCTCCAATTAAAACTGCGACGTTTATTTTAGAAAGTGGGGATAACAACTTTCCTACAATCTTTTTATCAACTAACCCTGATAATTTTTTCGATTTCAACACCGGGATATATGAAATGGGTCCCAATGCTTCTCAAGATTATCCACATTTTGGTGCAAACTTTTGGGAAGATTGGGAGAAACCTATTTTCTTAGAAGTGTTAGAAACCGATGGTACTTATTTTTCTGCTCCAGCTGGAGTTAAAATTTTTGGCGGGTGGAGCAGGGGACAGTCCCAAAAATCCTTGTCTCTTTTTGCGAGGAGTCAATATGGAGCTTCAGAATTTAATTATCGTTTTTTCCCTGATTTAGAATTAGAGGACTTTCAGTCCTTAGTATTACGTAACTCTGGAAATGATTGGAACTTTACGATGCTAAGAGATGGGTTTATGACAAGTATTTTTCATGATGTGGATCTTGACATTCAGAGCTATCGACCAATGCTAGTGTATTTAAATGGTGAGTTTTGGGGTTTGTACAATCTTAGAGAAAAAGTAAATGAGCACTTTATAGCTGGACATCACCCTGTTGATCCTGATGAAATAGATTTAATTGAAGTTCAAACCGCAAATGAAGGGTCCATTGATGATTATGATGAATTGCTTGATTATGTAACTCAATCTGATATGACTGACCCTATTGTTTTTGATTCACTATCAAAATGGATTGATATTGATAACCATATAAATTATAACATTGCTCAAATTTTTATTGATAATAGAGATTGGCCTGGTAATAATATCAAATATTGGAGGCCACAACAAAATGATGGGTTATGGCGGTGGATTTTGTATGATACAGATTTTGGATTTGGAATTCCTTGGAATGGTCAAGGTTATGATTATAACACACTTTTATTCGCCCTTGAAGAAAACGGACCAGGATGGCCAAATCCGCCTTATTCTACATTTTTATTAAGAAAACTTTTTGAGAATTCAGATTATAGAGATCGATTTGTTAATATATTTTGTGATAGGCTTAACACTGTTTTTAAGTCAGCGTTTTTGAACGGAAGAATAAATGAGATGGCATCTTATATCCAAGATATAATACCTTTTCATCGTGGCAAGTGGCCTAATTCAGCTCAAGATTGGAATTACCATATTGAAATTTTAGAAAACTTTGCTAATAATAGATCTTTATATGTAAGGCAGCATTTATCAAGCTTTTTTAATTTATCTAGTCCTGCCTTGGTAACATTTATTTCTAGTCTAGGTGGTGAAATTAAAATTAATTCTATTTTCCCGGATTCTTATCCCTGGGCTGGATATTACTATCCCAGCGTCCCAATTGAAATTGAGGCGATACCAGAGGATGGATACAGGTTTATTGGCTGGGCTCAATACTCAGATTCAACCGCCAAAATGAAAGTTCAAATTTCTAACAATTCAATGATAACAGCATTATTTGAAGAAATACCTGGTGACACCACAATTGATTTAGTGATAAATGAAATTAATTATAATAGTTCTGACCAATTTGATACAGGTGACTGGGTTGAACTTTATAACAATGGTTCTGAGCGGATAGATATATCAGGTTGGTATTTCACAGATGAAAATGAAGATAATAAGTTTATTTTTCCTGAAAATTCGAATATTGATCCAAATGCTTATATTGTTTTAGCCCAAAATGTAGAATCTTTTTTAGCTCTCTTCCCTGAGACTTCTAATTTATATGGTTCTTTTAACTTTGGCCTTAGTGGAGGAGGAGAAGAAATTAGTTTGTATGATGCTTCTGATGCGTTAGTTGATCAAGTTGAATATAATGATGATCTACCTTGGCCAACTGAGCCAGATGGGAATGGGCCCACTCTTGAGCTTATGCATCCAGACTCATTAAATGAATTTTCCAGTAGCTGGGGGTCTTCCGCTGGGAATGGAACACCAGGTTATATAAATAGTATATTTGAAACTTTAAAAAACACAGAGGATGAAATTAATCCCTCTGATCGTATTTTATATTCTGTTTTCCCCAACCCATTTAATTCACATGTTAAAATTATTTTTGATATTGTAAAAATGAGTCAAATCAATTTCACCATTGTTAATATATTAGGTGAAAAGGTACGCACATTTGAAAATCAAAATTA
>CAJQGZ010000031.1 GCA_905478065.1 uncultured bacterium
TTCCAGCCCAATTGATTCCCCACTTTAGATATTAATTCACCGTCTCGATTTAGCCCGGCAAGGCCATAATGTTTTTTTTTTGCTAAATGCATAAATGGAGTGAGTAGTTGACCATGCCAAGTTGATATTATTACGCTTTTCTTATTGTTTAACGCTATTTCAAAATTTTCTATTCCCCTTATGTCCCATCTATTTGTTTTATAAATAAGTAGCAACAACCATTTTGCTAAAATTGCTTGGCATGTAATTAGTAAATTATCATAATTATTCTTCATCAACTTAAACCATGAATAATCGTATTTGCTATCCTATCGAAAACGCCACTTGGGCCTAATTGGTCACTCAAAATTTTATAATTTTCTAAAACTATTTTTCTTTCTTTAGAATTTTTGTTGATAAAAGGCATAATACTATCAAATAAATTTTTTGGGGTCATATTACCTTGAATTAACTCTGGTACAATATTTTTTTCAGCAATCAAGTTCACTATTGAAATAAAATTTATTTTCCCAAAAAAATTAAAAAGTGTATAATTAATAAATGAGGTCTTGTAGCAAACAATTATTGGTAATCTCGCTAATGCGCATTCTAATGTAACAGTACCAGATGAGCTAATAGCCGCAGTTCCGTACTTTAATGCTGAAGAAGAGGAGCTTTCAATTTTTATAAACGTTGGCACATCGGATATTCTTATATTATCTGATTTCACAACAAGAAACTGTACGTCAGGGGTTTTATTAGTTATTAATGCAATAGTTTTCAAAAAAATAGGCCAATGATAATCAATTTCTTGTTGTCTGCTTCCAGGAAGTAAAATTAATAAAGGGTTGTTTTTCTTAAGGCTATGTTTATTGAAAAAATCATTTTTATCATTTCCATTATATGTTTTTTCTATAAAAGGGTGTCCTAAATAAAGTGTCTTTAGCCCTCTAGAATTATACCAATTTGCTTCAAAAGGGAATATGGAGATAAATACATTTATATGCTTTTTCATAAAATAAATTCGATTCTCCTTCCATGCCCAAGTTTGAGGTAGTATAAAATATGTAATAGGAATTCCTAGATGTTTTATCTTATCAACTAATCTAAGGTTAAAACCTGGATAATCTATAAGTATGATTTTATCAGGCTTACTGGATACAATACGTTTAACGGTATTGTCTAAAATCTTGAACAAGCTCGGAAGTTTTTTTAGGACATCCGTAAAGCCCATAACTGACATCTGATTAATATGGTTACATATTTTTACCCCTGCGTTAGCCATTTTATCTCCTCCATTACCAATGCAGTTGATGTTGGGGGAAGCATTTTTTAAGGACAAAACTAGTTTTGCTGCATGAAGGTCGCCTGAGGGCTCTCCTGCAGAAATAAAAAAAGTACTCATTTTATTTTTCATAAAAAATAAAAGAGAGCTACAATCTTGTTTTTGAACACGATGACAAAGAAAATAAAGAATATATTTTGCAAGGTTCGTTTTTCAGTTTTAATTGTGCTGAATATGTCTTTTGGAGTTATTCTATTTCCACTTTCCCACGGTGTTATTCTAGGTAAAAGTTTTGGCACATTTTCAGTGTAGGTTTTATATTGATTTTTAAATTTTAATCTAAGAGTCTCTTCTTCAAGAGATATAATAAAATAATATTGAACGATAAAGAATATTCCTACAAAGGAAAAAAGCTCCCACATAATTATACCTCCTCCTAATAGTGCTACTCCTAGATATATAATTATATTCCCCCAATATAATGGATTTCTTGTTTTGGAATAAGGGCCAGATGTACACAAAAAAGGAGCTCCTACTTTTCTAGTCCTCGTTGCTCCACCTGCAAAGCGGACAGCACTTATTCGAATGATTTCACCCATAAGAATTAACCCAAAACCAATGAAAGAAAAAGGTAAATAAGGGTCGCTAAAGTATATTATTGTCAATGCGATTGGAATAGGTGTGTAGCTTCTGAATTTGAAAAATATATTTCTTATATCCACTATTTTATATCCTCAAGAATCATATTATTTATCTTTATAACCACGTCAAGTGCATCGCGAGCATCGTAACCACTTACTATTGGTTTTTCAATTTTGAGTATTGAGTTTACGAAATTATCAAGTTCCATGCGTAATGGGTCATAATCTTCAACCGGGGGTTTTTCATAAGTAATAAATTTATCTTTATTGCCGTGTGAAAAAGGTTCTGATCTTAAAGCCTTTTCAATTTGTTTTGAATCTTGAGTAATATGATAAATTTCTGTCTGGCCAATTAATAAATCTATTGTTGAATATAGGTTGTCCTGAAATATTTTTATTTTTCGAACTTTATCTTTTGAAATTCTGCTAGATGTGATGCTTGATATTGTGCCATTAGAAAATCGTATTCTTGCATGGGCAATATCAATGGAGTCAGTGAGGATAGAAACACCACTAGCATGAATACTCTTAACCTCAGATTTTACTAATGACAATAATATATCTATATCATGAATCATTAGATCAAGCACAACAGGGACATCAGCACCTCTTGTGGTATATGGCGCGAGTCTTTGAATTTCAATAAATTTTGGATTTAAATCATATTGTTGGAAGGCTTTGAGAGCCGGGTTTAATCTTTCAATATGCCCAACTTGAATAATCAAGTTATTATTTTTTGCGATTTTTATTAAATCATCTGCTTGGTCAACTGTTTTGGTAATTGGTTTTTCTATAAAGACATTACAATTGAATTCTTTTAATGCTCTTTTTGCAACATCATAGTGAGCTAGAGTGGGTGTTACTATTGATACTCCATCGCACGCCTTCATAAGGGAGGATGCTTTTTCATGAAATTTAACACCGTACTGTTTTGCTATTTCTAAACCTCTTTTGGGGTCATTATCATGTAAACCTAAGAAATTTATGTTATTCATCTGGGCATAATGTTTGACATGGTATTGCCCTAGATGACCTACTCCAATAACTCCAATGTTAATTTTTTTTGAATTCATAAAATTAAAAATTTCTTTAATTATGTAGCTTTCAAAGTTGATAATTAATTAGTGAAATCTCCATAAAAATAATTGAGTAAAAAAACTTGCATTTAGTATCTATATAAATCAATTTTAGGCGTAATTCGCAGGTAAAATCGGAGTTTCGTTATGAGGAACGATATTAAATCCGGGATTGGGTATATAATACCATTTGGAGCTGTTATTGGTTTTTTCACTGCTCTCTTTCTTGGTCAGTTTTTAATTAGTATTATTATTGCCATAGCAGGTATTTTGGTATGGTTTTTGTATATGGTGATAATGGAGTCTTCTCCACCATCAAACTTGGGTAACCTGATAATATTTTTTGGCGTGCTTCTTTCTGTCGGAATTTTTATGGGTTTCGGAGTATCTCAAAATATGTGGGGAGGTGTTGAGTTTGTTTCAGAAGGGTCATTATTTGCTCTCGTAATACTTTTCTTCTCTATTTTAACAGGTATGCTTTTTAGGGGTCAGCCGTTTATCCAACAGCCCGCAGCATCATATGACTTAAATGCTCAAGAAAAAAAATGGGTTGAAAATGCACTGCAAAGTGAAAACCAACCTAGTAGTTCAACAGAACCAAAAGTTATTGTCGTAAAACAGGAGAGTAAGTCAAGTGATGAAAGTGATAATCAGAGCAAAACATTAAATGCAAAACCTGAATCTGATCAATACAATAATCCATACGTATACGCATATCCGCCAGAATATTACTATGACGAAGATGTTGACTATGAAGATGATGACTATGAAGATGATGACGAAGAGCAATCATAGGATAGTAGATTTTATTTTTTAAACATTGAATTTAAAGAAAATGCAATCTCCATCTTTCACGATATACTCTTTTCCTTCAGTCCTTTTTAATCCGAGATTAGATAATGCGCTTTCTGAACCATGGGTAATTAAATCTGAATAGCTAAAGACTTCAGCTTTAATAAAACCTCTCTCAAAATCGCTGTGTATTACTCCAGCCGATTGCTTTGCGGTTAACCCCTTCAGTATTGTCCATGCTCTTACTTCAGTTGGGCCACCTGTGAAATAAGTTTGCAATCCTAGGAGATCAAAACTGGTTTTTACTACTTTATTCAAACCTGACTCACTCAAATTATACTCTTTTAAAAAAACTTTTTCTTCTTCTTTAGATAATGTTGATATTTCTTGCTCAATAGATGCACAAACTTTTATAACAGTACTATTTTTATTTGAAGTGTATTTTACCAGTTCGTCTAAGTATTGATTTGTTGAATCGTTAATAATATCATCTTCGCTAATATTTGCTACGTATAATATTGGTTTATTAGTTAGCAGGTGAAAAGATTTTGAAACCTCAAATTCTTCGGGCGAGTATTCTATACTGTTGGCCAAAAGGCCATCACCACAATGCCTTACAAGTTTTTCTAGTAGCTCAACTTCAAAGTTTAGTTTTTTGTCACCGCCTCTAGCGAGCTTTTTTGTTTTATCAAGTTTTTTTTCAAGAGCATCTAAATCAGCAAGTAATAATTCAGTTTCGATAATTTCAGCATCTCTTACAGGATTTACTTTACCATTTACATGTACAATATCAGGGTCATCAAAACATCTAACAACATGAATAATAGCAGAGGTTTCTCTAATCTGACCTAAAAATTTATTTCCTAGCCCTTCTCCTTTATTTGCTCCCTGAACTAGGCCAGCAATGTCAATAAATTCGACTGTTGCAGGTACAACTTTCTCCGGGTTGTAGATATTTTTTAATTTATCTAAACGTTCATCTGGCAAATTGACAATACCAACATGAGGATCGATTGTGCAAAAAGGAAAATTTTCAGCTGGTGCATTTGATTTTGTTAAGGCATTAAAAAGCGTTGACTTACCTACGTTTGGAAGTCCAACTATGCCGCACTGTAATGCCATTAAAATGAATCCAGAGAGGGATCTTTGCCAAAATCATATACTAGATTATCAAAAATTCCTACTTGCAAGTTTTTTGCTGTATATATCTTTTTATTATCAGCTTGCATTTCAGCATCGGCCCATATCATTGATTTAGATTTTGTAATTAGTTTTTTAATAGAAACATTGTAAACTATTTTTTTATGATAAGGTCTTACTTGCCCACGAAATTTAACATCGCCTACTCCCAAAGCTCTGCCTTTGCCTTTTGCGCCGCTCCAGGTAAGAAAAAAGCCAACTAATTGCCACATACCATCTAGTCCTAGACAACCCGGCATTACTGGATCGCCTTTGAAATGACAATGGAAAAACCAAGATTCATCAGTTATATCCATTTCAGCAATGATTGAACCTTTATCATAAGTTCCGCCGCTGTTTTTAATGCTTAATATTCTATCAATCATTAACATTGGGTCTTGAGGTAGTTTAGCATTGCTCTGACCAAACATGTCTCCATTCGCCATTGATATTAAATCTTCCTTATTGTAAGAGTTTCTCTGACTCATATAATTAAATTTCCTTTATTATGCTTTTTATTGGTGTGATATATTATTACCAAATTGCGAATTATACATTTGAATCTATTTAATAATTAAAATTTTGGTAATTTATTATCTAAATATATGGAGGAATTATGTCTAAATGGGCTTTAATACTTGGTGCATCAACAGGACATGGTGGTGCTACTGCAATTAGTCTTGCTGAAAAAGGATATGGGATTATAGGCTTTCACTTTGATAGAGGTGAAACAAAAAAAGAGGCAGAAAAAACAATTTCTAAAGTAAATGAATTAAACGGAGGTCTATGCCATTATTGGAATACAAATGCAGCCTCTGAGCAGGCAATGGATAAATATATTCCTGAAATTAAAAAAATAGTGGGTGATGGTCATCTTAAATTATTTTTACACTCGATTGCCTTTGGCACAACTACTAATTTTTTTGGTGAAACTCCTGTAACTCAGCGACAAATGGATATGACTGTTCATGTCATGGGAAATTCTCTACTCTATTGGACCCAAAAATTATTTGAACAAAAATTAATAGGCGAAGGCTCAAGAATTTTAGGATTAACCAGTGAAGGCAATTATCTTGCTATGGAGGGTTATGGTCCTGTTAGCGTTGCGAAGGTAGCTATGGAGGCAATCATTAGGCAAATCGGTTGGGAATTAGGAGAGTTTGGAATTACAGCAAATGCAATTCAAGCAGGAATAACGCCAACGCGTGCATTAACCAAGATTACTGATCGATGGGAAACTTGGGTTGAAAATACAAAAAAAAGGAACCCCATGCGTCGAACTACAACACCTAATGATGTCGCAAATACTGTTAAGCTTTTATTAGAATCAGAAGCTGATTTTATTAATTGTTCAATTATTTATTGTGATGGAGGAGAGCACAGATCTGGCTCTTTTTAGAAAGATAGAATAAGTTTTAACTTGGTTCGTTTTTATTTTGAAGAGTTATTTTCTCTTTAATTAGTTCAACTAGTTCATGTGTATCTGGGGATGGCGATAAATCAAAGCTGTTTTCAGCTTCTCTTAAAGCATATTCCCACCAACCTTTTTTTGTGTATGAGAGTGCCAGTTTGAAGTGGGCTGTTCCTAAAATTTTAAATTGTTCTCTGTCCAGCTTGCTATGATCAGGGGGAAGCAATCGACTAACTTCACGGTATTCTGTTATAGCATCATCGATTAGTCCTTTTTGGAGATACCAATTCCCTAATTCAAGGTGTTGTTCTGGATCTTTCTCGCAAGCGAATAGAAACAAGATAGCGATTGTCATCAGAGCTTGTAGTACGTATTGTTTATATAATTTCATAATATTCAACTATGAATATTGATGTGCGTGCGTTCTAAAATCAAGAACAAAATAAATTAAGCAGATAATTTCTTTAGTTTTGGGTCCTTTACAAAAAAATAAAGAATTATCAACGCTATAAACAAGCAAAACCCTATAATGCAGAACGATAAAACAAACTGATTTTTGGTTATTAAAAATCCAATTCCCACTAAAAAGATTAAGGAAAAAGGTGCTAAAAAAGAGTCTATTAAAGCCATGTATGTTTTTTTATCTTCTAAATCAGCAAAGTCATAAATTAAATTCATTGCTGATGGCATAAAAGCACCTTGTCCTGCACCTATCGATATAAAAATGCAATATACATAAAACATATTTTTTGATAGCAAAGCTAGGATTACTGCTAATAAATGAAATGAATAAGCTATTAGCATACTGACTTTGTGACCATGTTTATCTCCCAAGTATCCAGATATATAACTAGATATTCCCATGGAGATAACATTTAAAACTGTGAATGAGCCAATTTCACTAATATTGAATCCGAATTTTTTTTGACAAAAAACTGCATATAGGCCTAATGCTGGTAGCGTAGCGCAATAAAATATTCTAGAATAGAGATATCGATGAAAATTGGGACGGTTTTTAATGATTAGTTTTGTTTCTTCTCTAAACTGTTTGAAAGATGTGCTACTTTTATTTTGCTTTTTTTCCTTATAAAAAGAGAAGAAAAAAGTGCCAATAGATAAACAAAGGAACAAAATAATAAAACCATAGCCAAAGTTTTTTGGGAAAGGAGTATTTGATTCTAGTAAAAACTTTAGCACTATACCTCCTCCAAATGCGCCCAGACTATTAAAAGCAAACCCCACTCCAAAAAACTTTCCCCTTAAAGATCTTTTTGTCGTTTTTTCTAAGAAGTCTGCCCAGATAGGAACAATAATTCCAATAGAAAGAGAATAGATAATAAAAAGGCTGAAGTATATTTTCCAGGCGATAATAGATTTTCCCATACCAGAAAAAGCAAAAATATACCCTAAAATAAATGTAACAACTAAAATTGTACAATGTGCGATTATCACCATTTTTTTCATATTGGTTACATTTCTTGTCAATGCCGCTGTAAAAAGCATAGGCATAGCTATAATAATCGAAAACAATCCAGCAGATGAAGTTGCGATTACATTGGGCGATCCCAGTTCTTTTAAAAATAATGGTACAACAGCATATACAGTGTGAAATGCGGTTCCAAATCCCCAAAAAAATTCATGTAAATTGTTAAATTTTTGGTTTTTATAATGGTCTTTTAGGCTTAAGCCCTTCATTTGATTTTTCTTGAGTTAAAATTGTAACGGATGATAAAAGCATTACCGCTCCTAAAAGTTGAAATGAAGTAAGAGGGTTGTCATTTTTTATCCAATCTATGATAACTGCAGATAGGGGCCAGAAAAGTTCAAACAAAGTTGTATGAGAAGCGGGAAGTTTATTTAAACCGTAGTAGTAAATAAAAAGAGCAAAAGTACCTGTAGATAGAACAATAACTAACAAAACCTGCCATTGTTTATATGTTACATTGCTATTTAATATATTCCAGTCTAGTACAAAAATAAGAGCGAGGCCAGTTATAGTAGTCATCATTAGCCTCAAAGCTGTGACAGCGCTATAATGTAAGTTTGCTAAAGCTTTTTTACCAATGACTGTTGAACTCCCCCAGCAAAAAGCAGCTAAGAGTGCAAACAAAGCAGCGATTAAAGTGTTATCATCCCAGCTAGAGATAGGATTGTTTCCAAAGGTAATTAAGTAGCCTCCTAAAATTGATATTGCTGCTAGCAGCATATATCTATTTGTTAATTTTTCTTTTAAAATAATTGTTGCTAATGACATTGCAAATAAAGGTTGGAATTTTTGTAAAAGGACAACAATTGATAGGTCTATATAACCAACATAACTCAATGCTTTTGTGTAAAAATAAGTACCACAAATACCTCCGAAAAATGAAATCCATATAATAGAGAACCATCCAGATTGATTTAATTTTTTGATATCCTGCCAAAAGTTTTTTAAAAAAGGGAAGAAGATTAAACTCCCAATACCATGCTCAATGGTTATTACTAATAGCGGAGATAGTATATACAATGACTGCCGAAGAAAAGCATCAAGACTCCAAAGTAAAGCTGCAAAAATGATTGCAAAATAAGGTAAATATTTTTTCATTAGATTGTTTAGCTGACCCCTGAAGTATTGGTGATGTCATTAACTTCAATACCTAATGAATGAGTTGCTAGAAGCCAAATATGCTCTGCCTCATTTTCAAAAATTAAGTTTGATGTTGCTTTTTGTAAAAGCCAATCACCATTTTCAATCTCTCGTTCAAGTTGTCCTTGGCTCCAACCAGCATGCCCCAAAAACAGTTTGTGCTTCACATTACTTGACTTCGCAATGGATGTTAATGATATGATATCACTAGAAATCGAAATTTTATCATCAAGTAAAAGAGATTTATTATCTGTATCATCATTATGCAAAAATAATAGTTTATTAGTCAGGACTGGTCCACCGATAAATAATTTATTATCAGTAATGTAATCATCAAATTTAATTTTTTGTTTAGATTCAGAATTAAATTTGACGGAAATGCTATTTTTATTGATTTCTTTATTTATGATTAAGCCCATTGCTCCTTGTTCATCATGTTCACATAAAAATATGACTGATCTTCCAAATAATTGATCTTTCATATGCGGTATTGAAATAAGGAAATGATTTTTAAGTGTGTTCATTCAAATATAATTTTCATTGAAAAAGATTACCTAAGGGTTTTGGTGCTAGGCAATAATTTGCTGTAATATAAAGGATGCCTAAAATTAAAAAAACAAATGATAATGAAAAATCTTTAACACAAATTGTTGTAAAAGGTGCGCGCCAACATAATCTTAAAGATATTGACATTAGTATACCTCGAGATAAGTTAGTTGTAATTACAGGTCTTTCTGGCTCTGGTAAATCTTCGTTAGCTTTTGATACTATATATGCTGAGGGGCAGCGTCGATATGTCGAGTCATTATCAACATATGCAAGACAATTTCTAGGCCTCATGGAGAAGCCAGATATGGACACTATCGAAGGCTTGTCTCCTGCGATTAGCATTGAGCAAAAAGCTAGTGCTAGAAACCCGAGGAGTACGGTTGGTACTGTAACTGAAATCCATGATTATTTAAGATTGCTTTATGCTCATGTGGGACAACCTGTTTGTTGGAAATGTAATGATCCCATTGAAAAACAATCAGTTCAACAAATAGTTGACACTATATTTAAAATTAAACAGAAAACTAAATTTTATATTTTAGCTCCTGTTATTAGAAGCAAAAAAGGGCAGCACAAAAACCTAATTAAACAGATCCAAAAAAAAGGGTTTCTGCGAATAAGGGTTGATGGAATTACTTATAAGGTAGATGACAAAATCAATCTGGATAAAAACAAAAAACATACGATTGAGATTTTAGTAGATAGATTAATAGTAGAAGATGCGATGCATGAAAGAATTACGGAGTCTGTTGAATTAGCTTTAAAGTTAGGAGAAGGATTAATTGTTGTACATGAGTTAAAGGGTAAAGATCATATATTCAGTGAAAACTTTGCTTGTGCTAAATGCGAAGTTAGTCTAGAAGAATTAACCCCTAGAATGTTCTCATTTAACTCCCCATTTGGTGCATGTAAAAAGTGTGAAGGTATCGGCACGCATATGGAGGTTAACCCAGATTTAGTAGTCCCTGATAAAAATAAATCATTAGTACAGGGCGCGATTGTCTCACTTGGCGAGCAGCCTAGAGGTAATTGGTATGGAAGTATTTTAAAGAGCCTGTCAAAACATTTAAACTTTAGCTTTTCTACTCCATGGATAAAGCTTGATAAAGATACTCGATATGAGCTTTTATATGGTTCAGGCAAGACAGAATACCAGATGCAATACAGTTCAGATAGATGGTCGGGAACATATAGCGGAGGTTGGGAAGGTGCAATTCCAAACTTAATGCGGAGATATAAGCAAACAAAATCCAATGGAGTAAGAGAGTGGATAGAGCAGTTTATGAGTATGAGAGATTGCTCTGATTGTAATGGAACGAGACTTAAGAAAGAGAGCAGGTCAGTGCTCATTGACGGGAAAAACCTTGGTGAAATTTCTTCTCTATCAGTAAAAAACTTACAGGTCTTTTTTAATAAAATAAAACTTTCTAAAAAAGAAGAACAGATTGCAAATCAAATTTTAAAAGAAATTAATCAGAGATTGTCTTTTTTAAATAATGTAGGTCTTGGGTATTTGTCATTGAGCAGGTCTGCGGCTACTTTATCTGGCGGAGAGTCTCAACGAATTCGTCTCGCAACTCAAATAGGTTCACAATTAATGGGTGTATTATACATACTTGATGAGCCTTCTATAGGCTTGCACTCAAGAGATAATGCAAGATTGCTTTCAACATTAAAAACATTAAGAGATATCGGAAACTCCATACTCGTTGTTGAGCATGATCAAGAGACGATGGAATCATCAGATTATATTATAGATATTGGACCAAAAGCAGGAAAGCTTGGTGGTGAAGTTGTTTTTGCTGGAGAACCTAAAGAAATATATAAGTCAAAAAAATCGCTAACGGGAAAATATTTATCAGGTCAAAGATCTATTGAGATTCCAAAAAATAGAAGACTAAAAAAAACATCATCAATTAAGCTTACTGGAGCTAAGGGTAATAATTTAAAAGATATAGATGTTGAGTTTCCATTGGGGAAATTAATATCAATCTCTGGTGTTTCAGGGAGTGGGAAAAGCACATTAATTAATGAAACTTTATATCCAATAATTACTCAACATATAAATAGATCTAGGGTTTACCCATTAGAGTATTCATCTATTGAAGGTTTAAAGTTCATTGATAAAGTTATTCAAATTGATCAAAAACCAATTGGTAGGACACCTCGATCAAACCCTGCTACATATACGGGTCTTTTTACTTTTGTTCGAGATCTTTTTGCTAAATTGCCTGACTCAAAAATTAAAGGCTATAAGCCGGGTAGATTTTCTTTTAATGTTAAAGGTGGTAGATGCGAATCGTGCGAAGGTGATGGGATTATAAAAATAGAAATGAATTTTTTGCCAGATGTATATGTTACATGTGAAATATGTAATGGAAAGAGATACAATAGAGAAACCTTAGAAATAAAATATAAAGGTAAATCAATATCTGATGTATTAGATATGGATGTGGATGAAGCGATAGGCTTTTTTGAAAATATTCCAGCAGTCACGAAAAAATTACAAACGCTTAAAGATGTAGGCTTGGGGTATATACATTTAGGGCAGCAAGCGACAACTCTTTCTGGGGGGGAAGCTCAAAGAGTCAAATTATCAACGGAACTTTCAAAAATGAGCACACGTAAAACTTTATACATTCTTGATGAGCCAACTACGGGGTTACACTTTGAAGATATAAGAATACTTCTTAAAGTTCTACAGCAATTAGTTGATCGTGGTAATACAGTTTTAATTATTGAACATAATATGGATGTAATAAAATCATCAGACTGGGTAATCGACCTTGGGCCTGAGGGTGGGGATGAAGGTGGAGAGATTATTGCATGCGGAACACCGGAAATGGTAGCAGAGGATAAAAAGTCATATACTGGTCATTTTTTAAAAGACATGTTAAAATAATTACAATTAGAATTAGTCTTCTTGGTGTCTGACGCTTGAATTCGTAATTTTAGTATCTAATAGAACAAATTTAGTTCAATTATATGACTGATATATTTATTACAGACCCAAGTCCCTTTGAAGAAGATATAATTTTAGAGAAATCACTTCGGCCTGTTAAATTCGATGAATTTATTGGTCAGAAAAAATTAGTTGATAACTTAAAGTTATATATTGATGCTGCAAACGGAAGAGAAGAAGCACTTGACCATGTTTTATTATTTGGACCTCCAGGCCTAGGTAAAACCACATTAGCTAATATCATTTCTAAGGAGTTAAATGTGAGTATTAAGCAAGCGTCTGGCCCTGTAATTGATCGAGCCGGAGACTTAGCTGGCATGTTGACAAATATACAGTACAGAGATGTCTTTTTCATTGATGAAATCCACAGATTAAATAGTGTTGTTGAAGAATATTTGTACTCAGCAATGGAAGATTTCAAAATTGATATCATGATTGATAAGGGCCCAAGTGCTCGAAGTGTGCAACTAGACGTAGACCCTTTTACTTTAGTTGGAGCAACAACTCGGTTGGGGAATTTAACCTCCCCATTAAGAGATAGGTTCGGTATTGTTTTGAGAGTAGATTATTATGGTGCCGAGGATTTATTCCATATAATTTGCAGATCTGCAGAAATATTAGAAGTTAAAATAGATGACAAGGGCGCGATGGAGCTCGCGAAGAGAAGCAGAGGCACCCCTAGAGTAGCGAATCGAATACTTCGAAGAGCAAGGGACTATGCCCAAGTAAAAGCAAGCGGAGAAATTACTTATGAAGTCGCAAACAAAGCGTTAAACCGTCTAGGCGTTGATGAATTTGGACTAGATATAATGGATAGAAATATTTTAGAAGTATTAATAGATAAATTTTCAGGCGGCCCCGTAGGCATAAAATCATTAGGCGTTGCAGTAGGAGAGGACCCTGCAACTATAGAGGACGTGTATGAACCATATCTAATTAAACAAGGATTCATGCAAAGGACTTCAAGGGGAAGAATTGCTCAAGAATCAGCATACGAACTACTTGAAAAACCAATAAACAAAAATAACCAAAAGGATTTATTCAATGATTGAAAAAAAGAAAAAATTTAAACTTGGAGATTTCGATTACCCATTGCCAAAAAAGTATATTGCCCAGTACCCAGGCGAAAAGAGAGACCAGTCTAAACTAATGGTAGTTGATAGGGAGAAAAAAACTATTGAGCACAAAAAATTTAGTAATATTGTAGATCACTTAAGAAAAAATGATTTATTAATCTTAAATAACACAAAGGTATTCCCAGCTAGGTTATTTGCGACTAAAGATAGAACAGATGCTAAAGTGGAAGTATTTCTTTTGAGAGAACTTGCTCAAAATTTATGGGAAGTAATGGTTCGCCCGGCAAGAAAAGTTAGGATAGGAAATAAGTTAGTTTTCACACCAAAACTAATGTGCGATGTGATTGATAATACTGTCTCAGGTGGAAGGGTTGTTCGGTTTGAATCTGAAAGTCAAGAAGAACTTCATAAAATAATCGATAAAATAGGTACTTCTCCATTACCACCATACATCACTAGAGACCCAGAGCCTAGCGATAAGAAGAGGTATCAAACAGTATATGCTTCTGAACGTGGCGCTGTTGCTGCCCCTACTGCCGGTCTTCATTTCACAAATGATTTAATAAAAAAACTTGAAAAAAAAGGTGTGAAAATAGAATACATTACCCTGCATATCGGTCTTGGAACTTTCAGACCTGTTCAAGTTGAAGATTTAAATAGGCATCAAATGGATTCCGAATACTTTGAGGTTTCACCAAAAACAGCCATGGCAATAAATGATGCTAGAAAAAGGCATCGGAAAATTGTAGCTGTTGGAACTTCGACAATTAGAGCATTAGAAACCGTGGTCGTTTCGGGTTTTATGGTATCACCAAAACGCGGTTGGACAGATAAGTTTATTTATCCTCCTTATGACTATAAAATGGTTGATTCAATGATTACTAATTTTCATACTCCAAAGTCTACATTAATGATGATGGTTAGTGCTTTTGCTGATATTGATTTGTTGAAAAAAGCCTATCGTGAAGCAAAAAAACATGATTATAATTTTCTGAGTTATGGCGATGCGATGATTATCGTATAGCATCATAAAAGTGATTTGAATAAAGTTTCTGCTATAATTCTTGCTGCTGGTTCTGGCACTAGATTTGGAGAGAAAAAACAATTTAAAAATCTTAACGGTAACCCAATATGGACTTACTCTTTAAAAACTTTTGTTCAATCAAAATATGTTGGAGAAGTGATACTGGTTATTCCTCAAGAGTTTTTATCAAAAATTCAGAGTTCTCAAACGATTAAAAAATTTTCTAATCAAATTGATATTAAAATCGTTAAAGGTGGTAAGTCGAGACAAAATTCAGTAATGAACGGCTTAAGCGTCGTCAAAAAAAAATACAATCTTGTTTGTATTCACGACGCAGCTAGGCCTTTTGTTAGATCTTCATATATAAAAAAAACTATTGAAGCTTGTACTGAGTTTGATAGTTCAATTGTAGCAGTTGCCGCTACAGATACTGTAAAAAAAGTTGAAAATGAGATAATTAAAAAGACCATAGATAGAAATTATATTTGGATGGCTCAGACACCACAAACTTTTCAAAAAGAAAAACTTTTAAAAGCATTTAAATTATTTTCTCAAGTCAATATTACTGATGAAAGTATGATAATGGAATTAGCTGGTTTTTCAACAAAAATTATAGAAGGAGACCCAAATAACTTAAAGATTACGAAAGCTTTGGACTGGGAATTAGCAAAATTAATTGAGGGTAAAATATAAAAATGGTACGGTCAGGAATAGGGTTTGATGTTCATCAATTAAAAAACGGGTTTGATTTGTACGTAGGTGGAATAAAAATTAAATCTGATCTTGGGTCTTTGGGCCATTCTGATGGAGACGCTCTAATTCATGCTATTGTTGATGCCTTGCTTGGGGCGGCATGTCTTGGCGATATAGGTAAATATTTTCCTAGTAATCAGAAAAAGTGGAAAGGCGTTGAAAGTGAATTATTTTTATTTGAAACAAAGAAGCTTTTATCGCGTAATGGGTTTCAAATATCAAATATCGACAGTACAATCATATTACAAAAGCCAAGAATAGAAAACTATCTTCTTGAAATTCGAAAAAATATATCCAGCATATTAGACATTGATTATAAAGTCGTTTCTATTAAAGCCACTACTACTGATTATCTTGGATATGTTGGAAAATCAAAAGGTTGGAGTGTAATGTCAATTGCCACAATCAATGATTCAAATGAAATCAATTAAAATAAATTCTTATGCCAAAGTAAATATTGGGCTTAAAATTTTAAATAAAAGAAGTGATGGTTATCACAATATTAGTACTGTTTTTCAAGAAATTGATTTGTTTGATAGTATAACTATTTCAAAGTTTAATGGCCCTCTTAAATTTAGTTCAAATGTAGATTGGTTACAAAATGACCAAAATAATCTTTGTGTAATAGCATATAACTATATCAAAAATCTGTACAAGATTGGTGGCGCAAATATCGTTTTAAAAAAAAATATTTCAAGAGGTAGCGGCCTTGGAAGCGGCTCGTCAAATGCAGCGACTATAATGAAAGGGCTTCGAGAAATTTATAATTTGAAGGTAACAGATAACGAACTTATAAAAATTGGTTCGAGAATAGGCGCTGATGTACCATTTTTTATTAATGGCTTTACTCAGGTTGGTGAAGGTATTGGCGAAAAGTTAACAATTATAAATTCTTCGATGGATGCCCAATATTTAATTGTTACACCTGACATATCAATTGATACGAAATGGGCCTATTCGCAATATAAAAACAATTTGGATAACTGTTCTTCACCTACTAAGTTTTCAGACTTAATTCGTGGCAAGTCAATTAATCTTGACATGCTAAAGTTTTTTGAGAATGATTTTGAATCTGTTGTTTTTCCAACATATCCAGAGATTGGTGCAATAAAAAACAAACTACTTGCTCTAGGAGCAAAGTTTGCCAGTCTGTCGGGTTCTGGCTCGACTGTGTATGGGATTTTCGATGATGATGCTAATATTAATAAAGCATTTTCTCATTTTTTTCCAAGACACAAGACATTTATCGCACATCCTGTTTAATTAGTTGGTAAAATAAAAAAATTGGGGCGTCGTCTAATGGTAGGACACCTGGTTTTGGTCCAGGCAGTAGGGGTTCGACTCCCTTCGCCCCAGCAACTAAAGTAAAAATGAAAAGAGAATTGAAAATATTTAGTGGTAGGAGCAATCCTGCTTTAGCATCGAAAATTGCTGAGTCAGCTAGTTGTAATCTAGGTGAAATGTCAATAAAGACATTTTCTGATGGTGAAATTTGGGTTAAATATGAAGAAAACATAAGAGGACAAGATGTTTTTTTAATTCAATCTACGAATGGCCCTTCTGAAAACATTATTGAATTAGCACTCATGACAGATGCTGCAGTTCGAGCGTCTGCCAGTACTGTAAATATTATTGTTCCTTATTTTGGCTACGGCCGACAAGATAGAAAAGATCAACCACGCGTTCCGATATCATCGAGAGTAATGATTGATATTTTAACTAGTGCGGGAGCAGATAGAATAGTTACAATGGACTTGCATTCAACTCAAATTCAAGGTTTTGCAAAAATCCCATTTGACCATCTTTATAGTAGGATGGTTCTAATGGACGCAATATCTCAACTAAAATTGAATCCGAAAAATTCAACTGTTTTATCTCCTGATGTCGGTTCTGCTGCGATGAGTCAGGCTTATGCAAAGCGTTTGGGTATGCACTTTGCTTTAATTGATAAAAGGAGATTCGCACCTAATCAGGCTAAAGTCAGTCATCTAATTGGCGAGCTTGATGGTATGGATGTTCTTATTATCGATGATATGATTGATACTGCTGGCACAACTGTTGGTGCGGCTGAAGCAGCGATTAAAAAAGGTGCTAAATCTGTTTCTGCGATAGCTACTCATGGAGTTTTATCTGGGCCTGCAATCAAAAGACTGCAAGAAGCTCCTATAAAAAATTTGGTTGTGACAGACACAATCTTTATCCCAGAACAAAAAAGATTAAGTAATATGAAAATTGTAACAGTTGCTAACGTATTTGGTGCGGCTATAAATCGCATACATAATGGTGAATCCGTTAGTGCATTATTTGAATTTTAAAAAGGAGAAATAGAGATGGGTGCATCTTATTATAAATTAGATATTGAAAACAGAGATTCAGTTGGTAAAAAATCAACAAAAGAAATGCGAAAAGAAGGTAAAGTCCCAAGCACGCTTTATTTTAAAGGGGAAGAGCCAGAAAGTATCGCTGTTGAAAAATTAAAGCTATATCAAGCTCTTAAATCTGATCAGCGTATTTATGAAGTAGAATTAAAAGGAGAGTCTCAGTATGTTATGGTAAAAGCAGTGCAGTATCATCCGGTTACTGATGAAATATTACATTTAGATTTTATGCGAGTGCGTAGATCAGAAAAAATGACGATATCGGTTCCTCTTGTTCTTGTTGGTAAGCCAATTGGTGTTACAGAAGGCGGTATTTTATCTCAAGTACTCAATCAGATTGAAATAAGTTGTTTTCCAACAAATGTTCCTGAACAAATAGAGGTTAACATTGACGAAATGGAACTTAATTCTTCAATTAGCATTGCAGATGTTTCTTATGATGATGATGAAGTAGAAATAATCAGCGCCGAAGATATAAATGTAGCTTCAATTGCGGCTCCTGCAGCGGAAGAAGAAATTACCGAAGCTGATGCAGATGATGCTGTTGAAGACGGTGGTGAAAAAGACGAAAAATCTGATGATAGTAGTGATCAAAAAGAATCTTCTGAATAATAGAGTCAGAATAAGCTTTGATTGCATTTATAGGTTTAGGGAATGTTGGTGATAAGTATAAAGAAACAAAACATAATGCTGGATTTTGGGTGATTGATGAGATGGCAAATAGAAATAATATTTCTTTCAAACCGGGGAATGGTGATTACGTGATTGCATCAAAGATGAACAAGTTTTTTCTTGTAAAACCTACTTCAGGTATGAACCGTAGTGGAAGCGCTGTTAAGCAAATAATAGATTCAAAAAAGTTGCTAGCAGAACAAATTTGTATAATTGTAGATGATGTAGATCTTCCACTGGGTAAAATACGAATTAAGCCAAAAGGTGGTGATGGCTCTCACAGGGGCTTAGAAAACATTATATATACTCTGAAAACTGATAGATTTCCGCGCCTTAGGTATGGTATTGGTACAGATGAGGAAATGCGGCCTGCAGAAAACTATGTGTTGAAGCCGTTTAAAAATGAAGAAGAAAAATCTTTTTCTACTGAAATCACTAAAAAAGCAGCGGACGCGTTGGATAGTTTTATTTTTAATGGTTTAAATAAAACAATGAATATTTATAATTCTTAATAATGGAGATAAAAACAAATAATGCAAAATGAAAATAACTATATTTTGTTTGTGATATTATCTGGAGTGATAGCCATGGCATTTGCTTTTTGGAAGACTTCTTGGATAAACAGACAAAAAGAAGGAAATGAGAGAATGCAATTCATAGGTAAAAGTATTGCAGATGGAGCCATGGCATTTTTGCGTGCGGAGTATCGAATTCTAGCAGTTTTTGTTGTAGCAGTCGCTTTTATTCTTGGGTATGCGAATTCAGGAAGATCCGACTCAAGTGCGCTGATATCTCTTTCTTTTATTGTTGGTGCTTCTGCATCGGGTTTAGCTGGTTTTTTAGGAATGAGAGTTGCTACAAAAGCTAACAATAGAACCACGCATGCTGCTGAAACAAGTTTAGCTAAGGCCCTAAACGTTGCGTTTAGTGGTGGTGCAGTTATGGGTTTGAGTGTTGTTGGACTAGGCGTTTTAGGTTTGGGCATCCTTTTTTATGTTTATAAATCTATGGAAATTTTTAATAATGATACTTCAATGATATTAAATGTTTTATCTGGGTTTTCATTAGGGGCCTCATCAATTGCGCTTTTTGCGAGAGTTGGTGGTGGTATTTATACAAAAGCAGCTGATGTTGGAGCAGATTTAGTTGGGAAAGTTGAATCTGGCATACCAGAAGACCATCCACTAAATCCTGCTACAATAGCAGACAATGTTGGTGACAATGTTGGTGATGTAGCTGGAATGGGAGCAGATCTATTTGAATCATATGTTGGTTCGATTATTGGGTCAATGGTTCTAGGTTCAACTCTTTTTGCGTACGGAGTAGGGTTTGACATAAGTTTTGTTATTTTACCTCTAGTTATAGCTGGGGCGGGGATAATAGTTTCTATCATTGGTACTTTCATGGTTTCTGTGAAAGACGGAGGAGACCCTCAAAAGGGTTTAAACCAAGGTGAGTTCGGTAGCGGTATCATAATGGTAGCAGTTATTTATTTTTTAATAACAAGTTTGTTGCCAGAAAAGTTTACAACTCAAGAGGGTGCTGGGGTCACATATGATAGTTTAGGTGTTTTCTATGCTACTATTATAGGTCTGTTTGGTGGCTTAGGTATTGGTAAAATAACAGAATACTATACTGGAACGGGAACAAAACCTGTCATGTCTATTACCAAACAATCTATGACCGGACCAGCCACTAACATAATTGCTGGCTTAGGAATAGGAATGGA
This sequence comes from uncultured bacterium, assembly GCA_905478065.1. GTDB lineage: Bacteria > Fidelibacterota > Marinisomatia > Marinisomatales > UBA1611 > TMED80. Next base: position 20,133 of record CAJQGZ010000031.1, read on the forward strand.
GTCTACGGCAGTTCCAGTAATAATTATATCAGGAAGTATTATGGGAGCCTATCATTTTGCTGGTTTATATGGTATTGCAATGGCCGCATTAGGAATGCTAGCTAACACAGGTATACAGTTAGCAGTAGATGCTTATGGTCCAATTTCTGATAATGCCGGAGGCATCGCAGAAATGGCTGAGCTTCCTAAGGAAGTTCGTGAGAGGACTGATAAGCTTGATGCTGTCGGTAATACTACTGCTGCTATTGGAAAAGGGTTTGCTATTGGTTCTGCTGCTTTAACAGCGTTAGCTCTGTTTGCTGCGTTTAAAGTAAAAACTGGAATCGATATAATTAATATTTCTGATCCGATGGTGATGGCTGGATTGTTCATTGGTGGAATGTTGCCTTTTCTTTTTTCTTCAATGGCTATGGGTGCTGTTGGGAGAGCTGCTATGGCAATGATTGAAGAAGTACGGCGCCAGTTTAAAGAAATCCCGGAACTAAAAAAAGCTCTTGAAATAATGAATCTCAAGAAAAGGGAAGATTGGAGCGAAGAAGATAATAAGGTTTATAATGATGCTCTTGGTAAGGCAGAACATGGAAAGTGCGTTGAGATTTCAACTGAATCCGCAATAAGAGAAATGCTTCTCCCTGGTCTTTTAGCTGTTGTTACACCGGTAGTTGTAGGTTTCGCACCAAGAATGTTTGGCAGTAATCAAGGCCCTGAAATCCTTGGTGGATTACTTGCTGGAGTCACAGTAACTGGTGTCTGCATGGCAATCTTCCAATCTAATTCAGGAGGTGCTTGGGACAATGCTAAAAAAATGATTGAGGAAGGCGTAGAGATAGACGGGCAAAAATTAAGCAAGGGTTCTGAAGCGCATAAAGCTGCTGTTGTAGGAGACACAGTCGGAGATCCTTTTAAAGACACTTCTGGGCCTTCGTTAAATATTTTGATAAAACTAATGTCAGTGGTGTCATTAGTCATTGCACCGTTAATAAAATAAAATTTAAGGAGATTATATGCGATATTACGAATTAATATATATTGTCAGTTCAAATGTTGAACGAAAAAAAAATGACCAAGCCATGAAAGAAATTGGTGAAAAAATACAAGAAACAGGGTCAAAAATCATTAATCATATTGTTTGGGGAAAGAAAAAACTAGCTTATCCAATCAAAAATAATACCTATGGAACTTACATCCTTGCTCATTATCAAGGGGGTGATAATGATAAGCTTCGTGAGTTTGACTCTTGGTTAAAGCTTAGTGACTTAACTATTCGACATATGATTGTAAAGCTAGATGAAAAACCTGATACTGTAGAAAGTCTTGAAGGAGATAAGTCTGAAAATGATACTGCAGAAAAGGGAGAAGATAAAAGTCCGGATGAAGAAAGTCTAAAAAAAGAAAAAAATAAAGATGAAGAAAACAAGGAGGCTGAATAATGGCTTTTCAAACAAGAAGAAAATATTGCTTTTTCAAAGAAAATAACATCACAGCTGTAGATTATAAAGATGTTAAATTGTTAAAAAGGTTTACGAATGACAACGGTAAAATTATGCCACGTAGGGTAACCGGTACTAGTGCAAAAATGCATCGGAAAGTTGTTAGTGCTATTAAAAGAGCTAGAACTATTGGTCTAATGCCATTTGTTGATAGCGGTTCTGAATAAAAATACGGAGATTATATCATGAAAGTTATTTTACTTAACGATGTCGAAAACTTAGGACTAGCTGGGGATGTTATAACTGTAAAACCGGGGCATGCTAGGAATAGACTAATACCTCAAGGCCTGGCATTAAGAGCTTCTACAAAAAACGTCGCTGTTGCAAGTGAACGCAAGAAAGTTGCTAATACCAAACTCGAGCGCGAAAATAGTGCTTTGCAAAATTTAGCTAAAAAGCTCAGCAATGTAGAAATTACTATTGAAGTAAACGTTGGCGAAGAAGAAAAAATGTTTGGTTCTATTACAAATATAGATATTCATAAAGAATTAGCTGCTAAGGGTTTTGATTTAGATAAAAATCAAATAACTATAAAAGAGCCCATTAAGGCATTGGGTATATATCATGCAACTGTTGAAGTAGCAAAAAATATAAAACCTGATATTAAACTATATGTAATTAAGGGTTAACACTCTAATATTTTATAATGTTTGCAGAGGTATCGTTACCAATATCTTCGTTTAAAACATTTACATATTTAGTACCTGAAAATCTAGAGACCCAATCTTTAATTGGCTCAAGGGTTACTGTCCCCTTTGGTAATAGAAAAGTAAGTGGAGTCATAGTATCGTTAATGGACAGCACTTCTTTTAGTGGTGAAGTTAAATCAATTTCTAGCTTTGATGATGATGCTCCGATTATTTCTCAAAATTTATGGAAGCTGGTTAGGTGGGTAAGTCATTATTATATTACGCCAATTGGATTAGTATATAATACTGTACTCTCATTTAACATATCAAAAAATTATATACCTCGTCAATCATGGTTTGTGAAAAATAGCAGTAAAGATATAGATCTTTTATTAAAAAAAACAGCTCCTAAGCAGTACCTTGTTTACAAAGCTATTCAACAATCTTCTCAGAAATATATTAAAGTATCTTCTTTAAAAAATATAAGCTCTAATCCTATATCAATTTGTAAAGCACTCCAAATCAAAGGGTGTATTGAGTTAGTAAAAAAAGATGATAATCAAGGCGGAAATAGTTTGACGTTTAATCCTGTAAAAAAAAATATTTCTTATAATGAAGATCAGCTTAAGGTTATTGATAATATAAAATCTTCTCTTAAGACTAAAAAATTTAAATCAAACTTGTTGCATGGAGTCACAGGCAGCGGTAAAACAGAAATTTTTATTGAAGTCATCAAAGCTGTGATTAAAATGGAAAGGTCAGCCATTATTTTAATTCCGGAAATTTCATTAACCCCTCAAATCGCAGGGAGATTTAAGGATGTTTTTGGTCAAGAAATTGCCTTGTGGCATTCTCAATTAACAAAATCTCAAAGGGCAAAAACTTGGAATGAAATAAATAACGGTGATTGTAAAATTGTCATAGGAGCTAGGAGCGCAGTTTTTTCACCAGTAAAAAAATTAGGTTTAATTATCGTAGATGAGGAGCACGATTCCTCTTTCAAGCAAGATTCCCCATCGCCTAGATATCACGCGAGAGATGTTGCTATTATGCGAGCAAAAATCGAAGAGTGCACTGTTATACTATCTAGTGCAACGCCTAGTTTAGAAACATTTTATAATTATAAAAATTCCAAACACAGGTACTTAAGTCTGCCAAAGAGATATGGCAAAGCTGTATACCCTACTGTTAAAGTTGTGGATTTAATTGATGAAAGTAAGGAAACTGGAAAATTCAACATAATTATATCTGGAACACTACAACGAAAGATAGAAGAAAAATTAAAAAACAATGAGCAAGTATTGCTAATCCAAAATAGAAGAGGTCATTCCCCAACTGTTAAATGTTCAGATTGTGGATCTCTTGTTATGTGTTCTGCTTGTAAAACACCACTCACTTTTCATAAGTATGATAACAAGCTCAAATGTCATATATGTGGATTTATAAGTAGTAAAATTTTAGATACTTGCAAGGACTGTCAAAGTCAAAATTTTTTATATGTTGGCACTGGGACACAAAAAGTAGAGAGTATTTTACAAGAGACTTTTCCAAATGCTAAAATATCAAGAGTCGATCATGACAGCACTAAAAAAGATTCATCTGCAATCAAAATACTGCAATCATTTCTTGATGGGAAAGTTGATATATTATTAGGAACTCAAATGATTGCGAAAGGTTTAGATTTTCCAGGTATTACCTTAGTTGGAATCATTAATGCGGACCTAGGTCTTCATCTTCCTGACTTCAGATCTAGTGAGCGAACTTTTCAATTGATATATCAAGCGTCAGGAAGAGCAGGAAGAGGTCAAAAAAAAGGGGAGGTCATTATTCAGACATATGATAAAGACAACGCAGTTATCCAAGCAGCATCTAGACTCAATTTAGAAAAATATTATGAGGACATGTTAGATGATAGGCAGCTGCTTAACTATCCACCTTATAGTTGGGTTGCAAAAATTGAATTTATTGGATCAAACCCAAAATCTGTTTTTTCATTATCAAATAAAATCCGTAATAATTTAATGAATCCATATAAGGGGCTTGAAATATTAGGCCCGGCACCCTGTTTCAAAGAGAAAGTAAATAATAAATATAGATTTCAAATTATATTAAAATCATCGAAAAAATATGATGTAAACAGTAGTAAGCTACATTTTTTTGTTAGTCAAAATTTTGTTAAGTATAACAATAAAGTTCCAGGTTCAAATAAAATCCACATTCATATTGATCCAGTGACAATGATATGAAAAAAGCACTAGGATTAGTATTAATAGCATCTTTATTTGCGAATGAAAATCGACCTGGTTTATCTACTTGGTTTTCCGCCTCTGAACTATCTCATGCTGGAGGGGGCAAGTTGTTAATCATGCCGACTTCAAGAAATGTAAACATGATAACATCTATTAAAAATCAATCTTTCTCAACTTCATTCATTTTCTACCCCGCGGGTATTCAAGCACAGTCTGTTTCATTGATTTACCCAAAGAATAATAAAATTATAATTAGATCAATAAACCATATATCTTACGGAGCTTTCAACGGTTATGATGAAAATGCTCAACAAACAGAAAACTACACGGCAAGTGATACATGGATTAAGTTAGGATATTCAAAGGCATCAAAATCACTACCATTAAGCTTTGGGATTTCAAACCAGATATATATTTCTAAATTAGAAGACCATAATTCTACGTCATTATATTCCTCTTTTGGTATTATTTGGCATTTGGATAAATACAATTTAGATATTGGAGGAAGGATTAAAGACCTCCTTTTAATACACAAGAGCACAGATATAGGTGCTAGCGATAATTCATTAGAGGTAGAGATGGGATTTTGCAAAAAGTTAACCTATCTACCGTTAAAGCTTTCAATAGATTGTATAATTAGCAATGATTTGAGACCTGAAGATTATTTTATAAGTGGAGTTTTTACAATTTCTAAAAATATTTATTTGACTATAGGGACATCTACAAGAAAATATAGCCAAAACACAGAGCAAAATCTAACGCGCACAATTTTTGGCTCAAGCGGGATTGGAGTCAAATATAAAAATAAAGATCTTACAATAGGGTATGGTTTGTATTTCTATGGCACAGGAGGTTTCTCAAATGGATTAGACTTAACTATAAATTTTTAATGAAAAAAATTATAGTTTATCTAATTCTCAGTAATATTTTATTTGCTCAAAATAAATACCCCATAGTTTTAATTCATGGTTTTTTTGGATGGGGTAATAATGAAATGGGAGATTATCGATATTGGGGTGGCAAAAAAGACATTCAAAAAATGTTAGAAGAGAACGGGTTTAAGGTATTTAATGTCTCAATTGGCCCAATATCTTCAAATTGGGATAGAGCCGTGGAGGTATATTATCAGTTAAAAGGTGGGCAAGTAGATTATGGGCTTAATCATTCTAAAAAATATGGCCTTGAACAAAAGCCAATAGATAAAATCTACAAGGGATTATATCCTGAGTGGAGTATTGAAAATCCGGTTCATCTAGTTGGACATAGCATGGGAGGGCAGACAGCAAGAATGCTTCAATATTTATTAGAAAATGAAATTTATATAGATGATAGCTTGGGTTTTATAGAAAATTCAGATTTGTTGGGCAGGTCTAAAAAAGGTTGGGTGTCTAGCATTACTTCCTTGGCAACGCCACACGATGGAAGTACTTTGACAGATATAGTTACTAAGACTTTTCCTTTTATTCAGTACTTTATTGGTCTTGCTGGAGTTGTTGGGACAAATTTTTATGATTTTGATCTTAGTCAGTGGGACATAAATCGAAAAGATAATGAAAACTGGTATAAGTATGTTCAAAGAATGTGGAGTCATAATGCTTGGGACACAAAGAATATAAGCTCTTGGGATTTAAGTTTAGATGGTGCCTCAGAACTAAATAGTTTTTTAAATGTTAGTCCCGATGTCTATTATTTCTCTTATTCATTTTCAGCTACGTCTAAAGATGAAGAAACGGGTTATCATGTACCAAATAAAGATGTGTTTCTATTAATTCGTTCAAGAGCTAAACTTTTAGGTTCAAGAATAGTATTTACTAGTAATGGGAATGAAACAGATTCTACGTGGTGGGAGAATGATGGTATAGTCAATTCCAGGTCTATGAACGGGCCAACTACCGGTGAAAATGGTGCAGATGCAATAGTTAATTATGATCAATCTGCCCCTCTTATTCAGGGACAGTGGTATACCTTCGAACGAATTAATTTAGATCACTATCAAAGTGTTGGGCATATGCTTCCTAAAGGGAAAAGAAAATTTCTAGATTCTATTTACATTAACCATGCACATTTATTATGGTCTCTTCCCGAAAACTAGTATGTTTATAATTTATTTTTATTTGTAATATACAACTATGAACCATGGTGAGTTTCTTATATCGTTTTTAATCGACCTTCAAAGAGTTTTTCGGACAAAAGTTGTTCCTAAAGACTTGCCATATAGTCAGGTCCAAGCAATAATCATAATTCCTAGTGACGGTATTGAAATGTCAGAATTATCATTAACATTGGGTTTAGATAATAGTACGGTCACTAGACTGGTTGAACGATTAGAGGTGAAGGGTTTTGTTAAAAGAAAAAAAAATAAGCTTGATAAACGGTCAATTATTGTATCCCTAAAGAAAAAGGGGATGAGTATTCAAAAAAGCATTGAAAAAAAATTAGATGAAATTGGAGAACAAATATTTTTTGAAACTAACCAAAGTCAAAAAGAAATTTCTTTAGAAAATTTATCATCTTTTCAATGGAAATTGCGAAAAACTTTCTTAAAAAGGTGAAAATTAATATGTCAGAACTGTCCACACTATTGCTTGAGTGGTTTGATTTGAATAAGAGAATATTGCCTTTTAGAAAAAACAATAAACCTTATGATGTCTGGGTTTCAGAAATAATGTTGCAACAAACTAAAGTAGATACAGTCATTCCATATTATAATGCTTGGATGAAAAAATTCCCTACTATTAAATCTGTTTCTGAAGCTTCTGAAGAAAGTATTTTAAAGTCTTGGGAAGGCTTAGGTTATTATTCAAGATCTAGAAATTTTCATGAAGCAGCAAAAATCATTATAAAAAATTTTAATTCAAAAATACCTGATTCATGGGTTGACTTTAGACGACTTCCTGGCGTTGGAGATTATACAGCAGGTGCAGTTCTCTCAATTGCCTTTAATAAGTCTTATGTGGCTGTCGATGGTAATGTTAAAAGAGTTATGGCTAGGCTAACATCTAGAAAAAAATTAAGTCAACATAATTTGAGATTTATCAAGTCTAAGCTTTTAAAATTGATGGATAAAAATCGTCCGGGAGATTTCAATCAAGCAATGATGGAACTAGGAGCATGTGTCTGTTTACCAAAAAATCCAAAATGTGAACAATGTCCAATAAATAAGATTTGCAATGCTTATATATCTGGGAAACCAACCGAATACCCAGCTAAAGTAGTAAAAAAAATGATTCCTTCTCATATCTTTGTTGGCGGTCTAATTAGAATTTCCAATAAAATTCTAATCCAAAAAAGAGAAGAAAAAATGCTAAATGGGTTATGGGAAATACCTATGAAAAAAATCAATACTCAAAAAAATTTAACAAAAGATTTCAAAAAATTCATCTTTAACAAATATGGTATAACAGTAAAAATAAATAAAAGCTTTTCAGCCATAAAGCATTCTTATTCACATTTTAATATGAAATTAATTGTTATTGATTGTGAAAAAATCAGTAGTATTGTGAAGAAAAAAGATATGTATTCTTGGATTGAAAAAAACGAGATTAATAATTATCCTTTCCATAAGGTAAATCATAAAGTTTTCTCATTATTCAAAGAAAAAACTTGGAATGTCTAGAGCTGTAGTTTCTTTAATTCTTTGGCCGATATGGTTTTTGTACTTAATTGCTATCCTTCCTGTTTTTCTAGTGTTTACTTTAATTTTTGATAGAAAGTATTTTCATTATTTCTTAAGGCCAATGTGTTATTTTTTTTGTCTTCTTGGAGGTCAGTTAGTTAAAAGAACAGGGTTTATTCCAGATGCTAAAAATGGACCTTATTTATATTTAATTAATCATCAATCTCTTTTTGACCACTTTGTGATAGGCTGTTATATCAATCATTATGTTACGGCTATTGCTAAGCAGGAACATTTTTCGTACCCCCTTTGGGGTCAAGTTGCGAAATCATATGGAATAGTTCCGATAAACAGAAAAAATATCAAAAAAGCATTATCAAGTTTAAAGGTTGCGGAAGATGCTATTTTAAAAGATAAAGTATCTATTCTGATTTTTCCTGAAGGCACGAGGTCTATTGATGGGAACTTAGGTGTTTTTAAAAAAGGAGCATTTCATATAGCCAAGAATACGGGAGTTAAAATTGTACCTGTAATTATTAATGGTGCGTATAAAGCAAAAAGTAAATCTGATTGGAGATTAAGCCCAGGAACAATTAATATTCATTTTTCTGATGTTATTGCTTACGATATGTATACTGATATGACTGTAGAAGGCATAAGGGATTACGCGCGAAATAAATTTGAAGAATATGTAGATTAATGTTATTATGAATTTATTGAATTTTAGTAATATCCAGATAAGTCAGATTTTAGTGTCAATTTATTTTTCGATAGTATTTTATCAATCAAGTATCGATAAAATTATTGATAAGGAAAATAATATTATTTTCTTTAATGAACATTTTAAAAACACCGTTATTAAGAATTTTAGTTCTATACTTTTAACTTGCTTGGGATTATTTGAGTTTTTTGTTGCATCACTAAATACGTTTGGTATTTTTTATAGCTTAATTTATTTAGATTTAACTTTCATTTTTTATGGACTGCTTTCGTGCAGTGTCGTATTGCTGATGCTGCTGTTTGGACAACGTCTAGCTAAAGATTATGTTGGTGCTGCTGACATTACTATATATTTTATTTTGTGTATTATTACTATAATGAGTTTTTAAATAAGGATAACTATAATGGATAAATCGCTCACTTTAAAGATGATTGAGTCATATCAGCAGAGCTGTGAAACTGATTCAAAACTAAAATTATCTCGTAATGCGGCTACTCAGAACGAGATCACAGACTTAGCAATGGATTGGAATCAGTTTAGAAAAATAGATCATTCTTTTTCAAATACAATCTCTGGTGAAATGAAAATCACAAACCAAAAATCAAGTGGTCGATGTTGGGGGTTTGCGGGTTTGAATCTTTTCAGAATCTATTTAGGGAGGAAGCACAATATTCGCAATTTCGAGTTTTCACAAACATATTTTATGTTTTGGGATAAATTAGAAAAATCTAATTATTTTTTGAATAGCATAATTCAGACTGCTGAAAGTTCACCGGATAGTCGCATAATAATGCATCTTTTAGAAAGTCCAATTCAAGATGGTGGCCAATGGGATATGTGGGTAAATCTAATAAATAAGTATGGTGTAGTTCCAAAATCTGAGATGCCAGAGACTTATCAATCTAGTCAATCGATGAGGATGAATCGTATGATTACTAGAAAACTTAGAGAGTTCGCAAAGGAATTGAGATATTCAATTAAAAACAATATTAAGAATGAAGATTTATATGAATTGAAAAATCAAATGATTTCAACAGTTTATAGGATGTTAGTAATTCATTTAGGAGAACCTCCGAATAATTTTAATTGGCAAACTAGAGATAAAAAGAAAAACTTTATGCGATTTGAAGGGTTAACACCACAATCCTTTTTTAAAGATCATGTTTCTATCGACTTAAGTAATTTGATTTGTTTAATTAATTGTCCGATGTCAGACAAAAATTATAAAGATATTTATAGTGTTAAATATCTTGGTAATGTTGTCGAAGGTCAACCCATAAGATATCTAAATACTGAAATAGAAATTTTAAAAAAGGCTGCTATTGAATCAATTAAAAATGATGATCCAGTATGGTTTGGTTGTGATGTGGGTAAATATTTACATCGGTCACATGGTGTAATGGATACTAATTTATTCGATTTTGATTTGTTTTACGGTACAAGATTTTCTATGGATAAAGCTAGTCGATTAGAATATGGTGAGAGCAAAATGACTCACGCAATGTTATTTACCGGCGTAGACATAGACTCAAAAGGAAGACCTCGGAAATGGAGGGTTGAAAACAGTTGGGGTGATAGAAATGGAGAAAAAGGATTTTATATAATGTCTGACGAATGGTTTGATGAATATTTATATGAAATCGTCGTAAATAAAAAATATTTACCAGATGAATACGTAAAACTTTATGAAGAAAAAGAAGCGAAGCTATTGCCGCCATGGGATCCTATGGGCGCTTTAGCAAAATAACAAATTATTATGGATTTAAAAATATATTGGCTTTTAGCATTTGTTGGGCTTTATTGGTCTTATTGTATTTTCTGGGGGATTAAGGGTGCTCTTACTTCTAAAACATCTGAAGACTATTTTGTTGCTGGGCGATCAATTGGAACCTGGGTCTTTGTTCTTGCTGCAACAGCAACTAGTTTTTCAGGCTGGACTTTTGTTGGACATCCGGGGAAAATACTTACTGATGGTCTTCCATACGCATTTGCTTCTTTTTATGCATTAACGATCCCTTTTACTGGAGTTCTATTTTTAAGGCGGCAATGGGTTCTAGGTAGAGTTTACAATTATGTAACGCCTGGTGAAATGTATTCAGATTATTATGGAGGAAATTCAATAAGAATATTAACTGTATTAGTCGCTTTCTTATTTTCAGTGCCTTATCTTGGAATTCAGTTGCGAGCTTCTGGGGCATTATTTGATGTCTTAACCGATGGTTTAATTTCTACTAATTTAGGAATGATTCTTTTGTCAACAGTTGTAGTCATTTACGTCGCATCAGGAGGATTAAGGTCTGTTGCTTATGTTGATTGTGCTCAGGCTGTTTTATTAGCTATTGGAATTATTATCTTAGGTGTTATTACGTTGAAATGGATAGGTGGATGGGAATTATTTACACAGGGAATAGGCGTATTAGTTAAAAATGATTTAGTTGGTGGAACCCGTTTAACTGCGGATGGGCTTTCTAATAGAGTTGCAATCCCCGGTTCAATTCAGTTTGTATCCTCCGGCTCAAACGCAATTGGTGGTGTTTGGACAGGAATGATGTGCATGACATATATGTTTGCCTTAATGGGTATACAATCTTCTCCTGCCTTTTCAATGTGGGCATATGCAAATAAAACATCTGAACCCTTTCGTTGGCAACAAGTGATAGCTTCTTCTGTAGTTATAGGAATAATATTATTTTCTTTTACTATTATACAAGGTATGGGAGCAGATGTATTAGTCTTGAATGGTGTCTTTGATACTATATCTGATAGTACGTTAGTGCCAAAACTAATTGATTTAATGTCTGAGTCTGCTCCTTGGCTTGTAGGTTTATTAGCTGTATGTGCACTTGCGGCAATGCAGAGTACTGGTTCTGCTTATATGTCAACATTTAGTGCAATGATTACTAGAGATATATATAAAAACTTTTATGATGAAGATGTGACTGAAAAAAAGCAAAAGTTTATCGGTCGAATATTTGTAATTGTTGTTGCTTTAGCAGCGCTGCTTGTTGCAATTTTTTCAACTGATGCTTTAGTAATGTTAGGCGGGCTAGCAGTCGCATATGGGTTTCAAATGTATCCAGCACTTTTTGGTAATCTTTATTACAAAAGAATTTCTAAAACTGGAGTTACATTAGGTTTAATTGCAGGCCTAATTGCAGTTACTTTCACAGATAAAATGGCTAGTTTGTTTTCACTCCCCTGGGGCGCATATCCACTCACTATACATTCAGCAGGATGGGGAATATTGTTTAATATAATATTTACAGGAATTGGGACTTATTTTTTCCCAGATAATATTGAAAGAAAAAAAATCAAAGAAAAGAGGCATGCTTTTTTATCAGAAGTTGCAGGGGTTCCTAAAGAAAAGAAAAAATTAATACCTTTAGCTTATGGGATGGTTTTAGTATGGTTCCTCTTTGGGTTTGGCCCTTTTGCCGTTATTGGGAATACTTTTTTTTCAGACCCTAGCAATCCATCCAGTTGGGCGCCCTTTAATTTGCCGTCAATATGGGTTTGGCAAATAGTATTTTTACTTTTTGGAATTTTCGTTATGTGGTTTCTAGCTTTTTATATGGGTTTTTCACAACCTATTTCAGCAGATAAATTAGAAAAATCTCATAAAAAATATTTTTAATAAAATCTTCAATTTTGACAATTTCTTTCATTGTTTAAAAAAGAATAAATATATTTAGGCTAGTGGATACAAATAAAAAAGCAGAAACTAAATCCTCTTCAATGGATGATATAGACAAAAAAATCCATGCAAATCAAGTTTTGTATGACCAACTTCATCAATCTTTGGTAGACGAGATTGTATCAAAAGATGATAAAGATCAAAAAAAAGAAAAGTCAAGAAAGCCTGATGTTTCTAGCACAAGAAATTTTCTTTTAAAACTTTCTGATTATTATCAATCTAATGAATTATTTAGATATGCTCTTTGGGGGTTTGTAGCTGTATTCTTTTCAACTACAATCTTAACTATTATTGAATATCCCCTTTTTAGTAGTAGTGTAAAAGGTGATGTCGGTGATGGATTTATGTTTGGTGGGGACGAACCCAATTGGGTTGACACATTTTTTCATACTTTTTGGTGGGCTGTTGTAACATTTACTACCGTAGGCTACGGCGATGTAAGCCCAGAAACACATTTAGGTAAATTTTTAACGATAATAATAATGATTTTAAATCTAGGCATTGTGACAATGCTTACAGGTGCTGTTTCCTCTGTTTTGGTTGCAGCTAGATTAAAAGGAGATGATACATTGGACGAAACTAAGTTTTATGGACATTTAATTATCGCAGGTTGGAATCCTGCGGTTCAGTCAGCATTAAGACTCATTGAGGCTAACGAAGATTCAGCTTCAGTTGTCATTCTTATAAATGAAACTGAAGAAGAAATAATCAAGCGAGCTGTTTCTGGGTTCGATCGATTAGATATAACTCATTTATCAGAAAATTTTACTCAAGAGGGTGTACTCAAAAAAGCTTTTATTGAAGAATGCGGAACTTTTATGATTGTTCCAGATGAATCTGGTCTGCTTCCAAATGAAAAACCTGATGAAGATAAAACGGTTCTAACTGCGCTCACGGCTAAATCAATCTTAGAAGATATCCAAGTTGTAGCATATATTTTAGATGAAGAATATATATCGCACTTGCATAGAGCTAATGTAAATGAAATTGTTTTTCCTGATGAGCATATACCGCATATGTTAGCGAAACATGTCACAGACCCAGGTGTGCCTCAATTATTTGATGAGTTGATTACCCAAGAAAAGCAGGATAAGGGTATTCAAGTTGTTTCTATACCTAAAGGTTTAGTAGGGCTCACTCATAATAAAGTTTCAGCATATTATAAATTTAAACATAAGTGGCTACTGGTTGGCTATGCAATTAAAAAAGCTGGATTTAGCTTGGAAGAACAAATGGGAGAAAGCGGCAGTCCTATTATTCGTGATATGATTAAAGAACAATTAGATGGTGCTGGAATAAAATTATCAAGCGATGAACACGTCATAGTTGAGATTAATCCAGACGATGAATACATTATTGATGGTAAACATAAAGCTTTGGTATTGAGGTAAAATTATGGGCGTCAACGCAAAACAAATTCAAAAAATAAACTATTTTAATAAAGTTTCGGAAGACCTTTGCTCTGAAATTGCTAAGGTAGTAAAACAAAAAAAATGTTCTCCAAAAACCACTCTACTTAAGGAGGGTGAAACTGGAGATACTATGTTACTTATTTTCCAAGGTCAAGTTGAGGTATCTAAGAACATGATGGTTAAAACTTCTAGTGGATTTACTATGTCGACTAAATCTATTATTAGATTAGAAACTACAGACCCATCGCCTGCAAATAAGCCGATAACCGAACCTACAGTTTCAGTTGTAAAAGCGCCTGCTTTTGGGATAGGGGAATTTTCTCTTGTCCTTGATGATGCTAAAAGGACATCACATGTTACTGCTATGACAGACATTGATTATGGGATTATTAAATTAGAAGATTTTTCGAATATAGTAGATAAACACCCATCTATAGGTGGTTCTGTTTATTTTGAAGTCGCAAAATCAGCTGTAAATAATTTAGCCACTGCAACCCAGGATATATCTAATCTCACGCAAGCGTTCTTTTTTGCGTTAGCTAAATAATATTTAACTTTTAAAAAACGTTTTTCTTCGAGTGTTTATTTTACTTTCAAGTTCAACAATTTTTTCTTTTTCTATTGTGGTCTGATCTTCTTTTGATTTTAGCTTATCTAGCTCTAGTCTTAAAAATTGAACATCCCGCTCAAGTTTTTCGAGTCTACCTTTCATTTGCTTAGATAAAACCTTCTTAAAATCATCTATTTTATCACTATCTGGTGTATAGTATATATTTGTATTTCCCCGATCCGTATCTTCCCAGAATGTAGGTCCGCTGAATCTAATTCTGTTATAAAGACCTTCCATAAGTTTAAGATATGTTTGATTATCAAAAAATGCTAAATCATCAAGGACATCAGAAACGATTGTTTCAGCAAAATTTATATTATTAATTTTTATAAAATGTAAAGCAAGCCCAATTTGTAAAACTCTTACTCCGTTGTTTACGCTTTGATCTAGCTCTTCTTTTGAATAGTCTGGCGGGTTATCAAGCTGTAAAATTTCTTTTAACAGGTGTTCTTGAAGTTGATTATCCCAAGTTTCTTCCGATATTAAAATAGTAATCTTTTTTAGTTCAGCTGTTAGCACATCTACAATGAAATATAATGAAGGGTTTTTAGCGGCCTGTTTATAAATCTCATTACTGTAGAACTTAAAATAAAAATAGCCCTGTTTTAATAAGTCCTCTTTATTATGATCAACATATCCTTTTAAAAGCGCAGAATAATGGAAGGCAAGGTTGTATAAATTTCTAGGTTCATTATTACGGACAGCGTGTTTAATAGCAAATCGCATAAATGTATTAAACCTTATGTTAATATCAACTATCAAGCTATTTTGTTTTAAATCTAAGGCTAGTAACCCAATTGATGAGACTTCACTTGCGATTAGAGATGCGAGCTCATATTCTCCGTTTTCCATTTTTCGGATATAAGCATTACCCATCATTTTAAATGCTTTAACTTCGTAAAAGGTTCTTCTGTCTTCTAAATCTTTATATTGATGTTCAACATATGTTCGGAAAGTGGGATTATTTCTAATTGTGTCTGTGGCAGCAAAAAAACGAGAGTCATAAAAACTTTTATTTCGCATGTATACTCTTACGGTGTCACCAACTCTACGTATTATTTCAGTTTGTGCTTCTTTAAAAGAAATGTATTCTAATAAATCATCAAACTGATCAATAGTAGACATCAATTGATATTGGTAGTGTTCAATATTTTTAATATTGTCCATTGATAAGTGTACAGATTTATTTTTCAACCTATTTATATCTTCAATATTTAGTGTGTATAATTTTTTGATTACATTGTCTGTTTTAGAGTAGAGGAGTATATAAAAAATATAAGGTAGCGATAGCATAGATGAAGCTGGCAGATAAACGTATGTATTTAGCATCACGCTGGATAGCCTTTCCATAGGTCCGAAATAATACATTATCACTGTAGCGTGAATTGATGCTAAAATTAAAAACCAAATAAAAATAAGACTTACCCAATCTTTAACAAATAAATCCATCAGTTTAGGAGTAGACTCAGCTGCAATTGCTATCACAATGATTAAGGTACCTAGCACTGTGGCTAAAACTCCGCCCCAAATTTCTGGTGCAAAGGTGAGGTCTATTGCATCGTGGGTTTCTTTGCCTAAACCAAATAAGTTTTCTAAGAGGGATATAATATCAGAGTAAAAATAATGAAACGTGAAGTCGCTGCCAAGGACTACGAAAAAAACGAAAAAGAGAGAGGCTAATGATCTATTTTTATTAATTAGCCCCAAAATTTTACTAAATAATATGGTCAGTTTGTCATTCATGATTTGTCAAGTACTAAAAGATCTTGGCTAGAAAATACGATTAAGAGAATAATTTTTCAATATTGAAGAATAGTATTCAATACTTTATGTTAAATAGGTATTAAGAAAAATTTTAAAAAATTGAAATCAATCAGTTTTTATTGACCTTCACACGAACAGATGATAACTTCTTGCAAGCTCTTTTAAGTTTATAAGTTCATTGACTTAAGTATGAGCAATAAATGTAAATTAATTATAACGAGGTGTTTATGTCAGATTGGACAAATAGTCATGATTTAGTATACGCATTTGTTTGTGTTTCTTTTCTCGCTGACGGAGAAGTTGATGAGTCTGAGAAAGAAGCAATGCGTGGGAATGTTAAAGTTATGCTTCCTGATATGGGGGATGACGAGTATCACCAGGTTGAAAAAGAAGTTATTGATAAGTTCATTGCATTAGGTGATGAAACTTCTCGTTTCAGCCAATATGGTTCTTCTCTTAGCGCAATCAAAGAAATGTTTTCATCTGATGATGATCGGTATAAGGTTATAAAAAACCTTGCTTATATTGCTAGAGCAGATCAATTCATTCATGAAAATGAAATGAAAATGGTTGAGCAAGCGGTTACTGATTTAGATATGGAAGATAAAGTAAGCTTAGTTAAAACGGAGTCAACTCTTTTCGTTGATTTCAAATCGTAGCCTTCTAAATAAAGTATACTAATTAGTGCCCGATTTTAATTATCGGGCACTAATATTTTGAAGATTAAATAAGGTAAAAAATAATGTCGGAAAAAAGAACGCACAGTGACGATAGAAGAAATGATAATAGAAGATTAGAGGATCGCAGGAAAGAATCCATGTCAGTAGAAGAAGAGAGAAGAGAGAGTAATAGAAGAGCTGACGAACGCCGGTCTAGAGAAGAGCGACGCTCGTAACAACTTAATTCCCTTTTAGCAGTATACTCTTTCCATACCAGATAAAAAGTTATTTAGCGAAGATAAAGCTAAATCAATAGATTCTAGAGCTTCTTCTTTTTTCAAATCAGTATCACAAACCTCACCCAACAATTCTTTAATTATTTGTCTATGAATAATATCAGCAGACTTGTGCACTTCAAAAAACTTTAGTGTTTCATCGCCTTCTACTGCGCCATAATATCTTTTTAATCCATCAATTTTATTTTCAGCTATTTCAGGTATCATAGACTCATAGCAATAAAGCGCACTAAACCCTTTATGATACTTCTCGTCTTTCGATAATTTCATAAAATTAGTTACTAGCTCTTCAGTCTCTTTGATAGCAGTGGTCTTTTTTACGCTATCCCTATCTTTGCCCATGCCTTCAGCAAAACGCATCCATAATTCAGGATGGTTTTCTTCACCACGTTCTTCATCAATAAGATTTTCAAGAATCTCTTGTCTTACATTAATATTATCACAATTTGAATGAATTGATGATAGGTATCTTGGGAAGGCAGCTACATGCTTAAAATATTGAGCTGCATATTCTTGGATCACAGATTTTTTTAATTCTCCAGCATTCCAGGCCTTATAGAATGAATGATTAAGCAGGTGATGTTTTTCAATTTTTCTTTCAATCGTATTTAGAAAGTCAGATTTGTTCATAGTTTAATTTACTCCGAAGTTTAGTTTATTGATTTAACCAAGCCATATTCCGGCACAGAAAAATAACCCCGTTAAGAAGTGTAATCCAATAGTTCCTGCATTAGCTGGTTGTAATAATCTGTTATCATAATGTTTGTAGAGGGTTTTTATTGTGAAAATACTGTATACAGATGTTATTAGTGAAATTAGTGATAGTGTAGGAAATGTAGTTGGTCTTGTCCAAGCTAAAGCTATGATGCTAACAAATGCACCAACAACAAGTGCGACATAGCCTATTCTAGCTTTTTCTGGTCCAAAAACTACTACCAGATTATTTTTCCCTGTTGCTTTATCACCATCATGATCTGGGAATTGATTTACAAAAACGATTGCTGCAACTAATAGTCCAATCGGAATTCCAGCAAGAATAGCATCGTTTATGTGTATCATTTCTCCGCCAGTCTGGACTAAAAAACTCCCTGCAACCATTAATGGTCCAAAGTTTAGCCCAATCAATAGCTCGCCCAGACCTTTTCGTGATGCAAATCGGAATGGTGGTGCAGTATAAAAGAAACCTGATAAAAATCCAATTATTCCTAAGTAAAGAATGCTAATCCCAGCTTTATATATAAGTGGTATTCCTATTAAGGCACTAAGAGCAAATGTTACTATAGCAACGTTCAGCATGCCTTTGGGTGTTATCAGACCCATTTGAATGCTTCTGCTTCCACCAGAAAACGGAATCATATAATTATAGTTTGCTTCATCAGTACCACTAATATGATCATAATAGTCATTAGATGTATTGGTACCAATATGTAGAAAAAAACCTCCTAACATTGTCAGTGTAAAATAAAACCAATCAATATCTACGAATTTACTTGCGACTGCAGCTCCTAATAATATGGGAACGATAGTTGCTGTCAAAAATGGTAACCTCATTATTACCATCCAACTAAATAGTTTTGTTGCAAAACTTATTTTTGGTCGAACATCCGCTGGCGTTTTATCATGAAGAGGAGATGTAACACCGCAATATCCAATATGGTTTCCACCACTGTCTTTTGTTGGCGTTATTTTTATTTTACATGGCATTTCATGACCATCTTTGTGTAGAAAAACTGTGTTTCCTTCCCAGGCGCCTTTTTCAACTGATTCAGCTAACCAATTTACAACATGACCCAAAACTATTTGACCAGCACTAAAATCACTAACGCGGCCTTTACCAATTATTTCAT
>CAJQGZ010000032.1 GCA_905478065.1 uncultured bacterium
TTCTTATGTTGCGGGTTATCATAATACCCGTGAAATTTGTGAGCCGCACCAAAGGGTTTTGCAAAACCGCCTAGTTTACCATCGCTCCCTCCTAGTAGGTATTCATCACCAGAAAGATATTCTTTTGAAAAAGATAACGATTCAATATATGGAGTAAAACCTATGGGGACTTCGAGATTTATCGAGTATAAATAAGCTTCAATGTCATCTAAATAAAACCTCCCAGTTTGGTAGGCATATTCTGTCTCAATATTTATTTTTTTGAAGGTTTTAAAAAGTCTAAATCCTAAGGTTTGTCTTTGTTTAGTATTCGTTCCTGGATTTACAACTATGTTTTCATTGAAAATATAATATTCAAAGGATAGAGGATTATTTTGTGTATAGCTATCTTCACTATCAATACTTTGTTCTGTTGATTTTATAAGACTCATCTTTGTTGTCCCATAAATCCCATCAACGATATAATCAAATTGGTCATTCATTGGATACAAGTCAGCGTTTATTAAATGGAAAAAAAGTAATTTGCCGCGCTTTGTTTTCCTTTCATTTGTAAGTCCCTCAAAACTTCGACCTCGATCATTCCAATTATTATTTGAAAATAATCTTTGACTACCTAAAGGCATTTCAAATCTACCAAAACGAATTTTATTTTTACCTCCAAGGGGACTATCTAGTTCTCCATAAACTTGATGTAGTGATGGCGGTGAGTTTATTCTACCAGCAATTCCTGGTGAGTTCTCTTGGTTGCCAAGTAATCGTGAATCTTGAAGTTGAAAATATATTTTATAGAATCTAGATGTAAGGTCAAGGTTCAACCTCGATCTAAAGTTGGAAGCGGTTGCGGAAGTAGAGACCGTATCGTTATGAAAATTTTCTAGTTTTAATCTTGTTTCAGCTGAAAAACGTGTCTCAAGCGCAAAACTAATTTCTATAAATGATAAATAGATAAGTATAATAAAATATATGGATCTCAAAGCACTTTTTATTTTTGATGCTATTAGCTTAGCAAAAAAATTTAGTAAAAAGAATTATTTATTATAACCTATAGACTCAAAAGGATTAACAACAGCGGAAGTTATATTTTTAAGGTGAGCTCCTATACGTTTTAAATATCTAGCATAAAGTGCAACCGATGCTGTTTTATTTTCTTTCCCAATCTCAACCTCACCCGATATTGATGAGGCGACTAAGTTATCTGATAATTTTCCAAGATCATCTCTGTATGATGCTATTAATTCATCTGCAATTCTTTCATCCATATTTTCTACAGCCTGTATCGTAGTTGAAAATCGGTTTATAACAGATTTTTCAATTATTCTCAGATCCTCTGAAAATTTTTCTGAAACAAACTTCTTAGGATAATGCTTGGCTAGGTCTAATATATTTTTAGAATAATCACCAATACGTTCAATATCTACCACAATATTAATGAGGACCAATCCGGAATCAATGTTGCTTACATCTTTTGAAACAGAATAGTAAGTAACAACTTTTTTTCGTATTTCACGATGATAACTATTTATTTTTTCATCTCGAAGTTTAATACTTTTTATAACCTTATTTTTTTCACCAGAGCGTAATGCGTCAACTGCATCATTGAACATTTCATGTGATAGATGAAGCATATCGTTTGATTCATTCCATGCTTGAGAAAGACTATCCTCTGATTTCCAAATATTTACAAGATCTTTAAATACTGACATGATTCCTCCAATTAATAAGAACTGTTATGTTCTTCCAAAATAAATAATACATAGGGGTATAAAAACAAAAATAAAAAATAGATATAATAATGGTAAGTATTTTTTTGTTACGGCTTGCTCTGAAATAATTTCAGCACATTTTAGTGGGATATTTCTTAATACAGGGATACAATAAATAATTACGATACCAACTATATTAAAAAGCAGGTGGCTAAATGCAGCTACTAGAGCAGAAACTGTTCCTGTTATTGCGGCCAAAAGAGCTGTAACAGTTGTCCCTATATTTGCTCCAAGAGTAAATGGAAAAATTTGGCGGAGCGTCAAAACGCCAGCTCCTGCAAGTGGCACAACTAGTGATGTTGTAATCGATGAGCTCTGGACCATAACCGTAATGATAATACCAAACGCCATTGCTTTGAGAGCTGTATTAAAAATATATTGGTCAAAAAACCCCTCTATTTTTTTTAATACTAAACTTTTTAAAAGTTTTACGATACTATAAAGCATGAGGAACGTTATAAAAACGCTTAAAACAAGATAGACTATATCATTATCAAAAGTAAATTTTTGAATGAACTTAGAACCGGATTTTACTGCTAACTTTATTGGACTCTTAGCTTGAAGGACTTCAATGTTTTCGATTTTTCCAAATATCTTTAATGCAAACCATTCTGATGTTTTTTGGAGGGGGTGAAAAATTATTTCGATTGGGAATACTATTGCTACAGCCATAATATTAAAAAAGTCATGTACTGTTGATGCTGCAAAGGCTCTCTTAAATTCACTTCTCTTATTTATATGTCCTACAGAGACTATTGTATTTGTTACTGTTGTCCCAATATTTGCACCCATTATCATTGGTATTGAGCTTGCTATTGTAAGGCTTCCGCTGCTCACCATTCCGACAATTAAAGATGTTGTTGTTGAAGAACTCTGAAATAATACGGTAGAAAATATCCCGATAAATAAAGCAATGAATGGATCACTAGTTGTCGTTAGTACTGTCTCTGCAAATTCTGAACCCATCCCTTTAATTGCAGATGACATCCCTGCTATTCCAACTAGAAAAAGGTAGAGTGAAGAAATAATCCCAGCTGTTTTTACAAAAATTTTAAGAGTATCGTTATTCATTTAACCTTTTGCCCTAGAATTATATTAAAAGAGAAAGGTTAGATTTGTGTTAGGGTTTTATACAATTATTTAATCCCAGTTTTTAGAATATCATGAATATGTACAATGCCATCAGGTTTTTTTAAATCATTTGACGAATAAACAAACAGACTAGTAATATTATACTTTTCCATGGTTTCTAGAGCTGTTATTGCCAGAGTGTCTGTTGAGATAGTTTTTGGGTTTAAAGACATAAAATCTTCAGCAGTTTTATCAAATATATTGTTCCCGCCTTTTTCAATTCCTCTTCTAATATCACCATCTGTAATTATTCCAATTAAATTATCTTTTTCATCTAATACGCCGGTTATTCCTAACCCTTTTTCGGATATGGTTAAGAGAGCATCTTTTAGGCTAGTATTTCTATGAACAAATGGGATTTCATTGTCTTTATGTATTAGTTGATCTACTTTAAGCAATAATTTTTTCCCTAGTGAACCTCCTGGGTGGAGCTCTGCAAAATCCTGAGCATTGAATCCTCGGCTCTCTAAAAGAGCTACAGCTAATGCATCCCCCATCGCAAGTGTTGCAGTTGTACTTGCTGTTGGAGCCAGGTCTAAGGTGCACGCTTCTTTTTCTACTGAAGTATCTAAAGCATAGTCTGTATTTTTAAATAAAGTAGAATTTTCCTTACCGACCATGCTGATAGTTGGTACTGCTTTTCGTTTTAAAGATGGAATTATCTCAAGAAGTTCATGTGTTTCACCACTATTACTAACCATCAATACAACATCTTCTTTTGTAATCATTCCAAGATCACCATGGAAGGCATCAGCTGGGTGAACAAAATGTGCAGGGGTTCCTGTAGATGCCATTGTAGAGGCAATTTTTTGGGATATCAATCCCGATTTTCCCATCCCTAAGATAATCAATCTTCCTTTACAATTAAGAATAGCATTAACTGCATGATCAAATTCATTCCCTATTCTATCAGCTATAGCAGCAACTGCCTGAGCCTCTATTTTGATAACATTTTTTCCAACCTCTATATTTTTTGAATTACTCATAAAATAAATTTAACGTAAAAGTATATCCATATGCGTGTTATTACTTATTAATGTTTGAAACATCTCTGCCCTGTAAACACCATGGCGATACCATGTTCATTACACGCTGATATTACTTCATTATCTCTTATAGATCCTCCTGGCTGTAGTACGGCCTTTATTCCACTTCCTGCAATTTTATCAATACTATCTCTAAAAGGGAAGAAGGCATCAGAACATAGAAATGAGTCTTTAATTTCTGTCCCTGATTTTTTTATTGCTATATCAACTGAATCAACCCTACTAACTTGACCAGCACCAACCCCAACAGTTGTATTTTCTTTTACTATTAGAATACCGTTTGACTTAATATGTTTTAACACTTTCCATCCAAAAAGCATTGTATTTATTTCTTCTTCTGATGGCTCTAGTTCAGTAACTATCTCGAGTTTATTTTTGGATAAGATACTAGTGTCTGTTTCTTGGACAATCAATCCCCCAACTATATTTTTTACTTCAAGTAATTGGTCTCGAGGTTCAATATTCCCCACCTCAAGGACTCTAAGGTTTTTTTTCTTTGATAAAATATCTAATGATTTTTTTGTAAAAGCAGGAGCTAAAATAATTTCTACAAATACTTTCGATATTTCTTTTGCAAGTAAATCATCACAGGGTTGATTTATTGCAATAACACCACCAAAGGCAGATATACTATCAGCAGAAAATGCTCTTTTATAAACATCTAGCATGTTTGCACCAAGCGCAACACCGCACGGGTTTGCGTGTTTAACAATAACGCATGCTGTTGATCTAAATTCTTTTAAACACGATAAAGCAGCATCTGCGTCCATTATATTATTGTAAGATAATTTTTTACCCTGGTGAATTTTTGCATTTAATATACCATTTGATTTATCTCCTGGGATTTGAAAAGCAGAAGCAGCTTGGTGAGGGTTTTCTCCATAACGCATATCGGAGTGTTTCTTATAGGTCAATGTAAAGTCATTTGAGAGCGTCGACTCTTTTAAATAATTATGAATTATAGTATCGTATTGAGCTGTATGTCCAAATGCTTTTGATGATAAAGAAGAACGTGTTTCAAAATTAATTTCGTTTTCCTCATTTATATTTTCCAGTACTCGCTCATAATCAGATGGGTCAATAATTACTGTTACCCATCCTACATTTTTAGCAGCACTTCGTATCATTGTGGGGCCTCCGATGTCTACATTCTCTAAAGCTAAAGCTTGATCACAATCTATTTTTGAAACTGTTTCAGAAAATGGGTAGAGGTTGCAGATAACTAAATCAATCCATTTTATATTGTTTTCAGTAGCATCGCTCTCATGTTTATCTCTTAATCCGAGAATACCACCTTCTATCATGGGGTTTATCGTTTTGACTCTACCATCCATTATTTCCGGGAAATTAGTGTAGTCACTTACATCGGTCACGGGAATGTTTTTTTCTCTTAAAAAACTAGCACTACCTCCGGTTGATAAAATTTCAATGCCTCTAGAGTTAAGCTCTTTACCAAGCATTGCTAAATTTGTCTTATCAAAAACAGAAATTAGAGCTCGTTTAATTTTTACATTTTCAGTGTTTAACTTTGGATTTTCTAACATATTATTTATTGGTTATAAGGTTAATAGCCTCTATGAATGCTTTTCCTTCTAAAGCTTGAACTTTTTGTTTTAGTGTATCAATGTTGTCGTTTTGATCAACTGTGCAAGATTTTTGAACTAAAATAGGGCCACCATCAATTTCTTCAGTAACAAAATGGATAGTGCACCCTGTTTCTTTATCGCCGTTTGCTAATACTTGTTCGTGGACATTTGTATCCATTCCTCCAGCATACTTAGGTAGAAGAGAAGGGTGGACATTTAATATTTTATCTTGCCATTGGTGACAAAACTCATTTGAGAGAATTCTCATAAACCCTATTAAGAGTATTAATTCAACATTATTTTCTTCTAATTGATCTGTTACCTCTTGATCGAACTCCTTACGCGTTTTACTTTTATGAGATATATACTTAGCACTTATGTTATGGTTTTTTGCTCTTTTAAGAATGAAAGAATTTTCTCTGTTAGATATAACGATTTTAATCGATGCATTAATTATTTTACTGTCGATTGCATCTATTACTGCTTGTAAATCAGTACCATTGGTGGACCCTAGAACACCTATATTTATCATTTAATAGATATCATATGGTTTATCTTTTTTTGAATTAGCTCCGTTGTCCCAATATCTTTTCTATGAAAAAGAGGTCCCTGAACTTTTGAAATATTCTCTTCTGCAATTTGTTCAGCTTCCCATATTGATTCTCCATGTCCAACAATTGCAACAGCTCTACTCCCCATTTGAATAAGTTTTTCACTTTCTAGTTCTACAGATGCGTGATAAAGGATATCTTTATCTTTTACATTTGAAACATCAATCTGATTTCCTTTTACGGGTTTATCGGGGTATCCATCGGGGACAGCATATTTACATACTGTAGCTAAATTCTTAAAAATTATATCCAAGTCATTGAGTTCCCCTGAAATAATTGATTTGCATACTTCTATAAAGTCAGTCTCTAATATCGATAAAACATTCATTGCCTCAGGGTCGCCAAAGCGAGCATTATATTCTATTAATTGAACTCCTGAATTTGTTGCAATGAACCCACCATATAAAATTCCTTTATATCCTTCCCCAAATTTTTGCTTTAATGCTTTTGCAGTTTGTTCATTTATTTTTTGAGCTAATTTTATATGACTGTCTTCTAAAAAAGGAAGTTTGTGGTCGGAGTCTGAATATGTGCCCATGCCACCAGTATTTGGACCAATGTCTCCTTCATAGGCTCTTTTATGATCTTGAACCGCAGGCATATGACTTAAGTTTTCACCATCGCAAAAGCTCATCAGTGAAAACTCTTCTCCTATTAACTTCCGCTCAATTAGAAAATTCCCACCTTTTTTAATTAGCTCTTCACAATAAATTAAAGCTTCATCATGGGAATGAAGATGGTCACCAGCTACTTTGACGCCTTTACCTCCAGCTAAACCATCGTATTTAACTACGTAGTTGTCTCCTAATAAAATTAAAAATTCTTTTACCCCACTCATGCTTTCAAAGGTCTTGAATTTTGGACAACCTGGAATTTTATATTCTACTAAAAGATTACGTGTAAATGATTTTGAAGTTTCAATTTGCGCTAAGTCTTTTTTAGGACCGACTACTCCTACATTAATTTCCCATAATGAATCTGCAATCCCAGACGCTAAAGGGTTTTCAGGTCCTATTATTGCGAAATCAATTTTATGCTTTTTTGCATACTCTTGTACCGTTTTGGGATCATCAATATTATCAATTTTAAGTTCATTACAAATACCGGATATACCTGGATTGTTATTACTGGCAAGGCAATATATTTTCTTCTTTTTCTTTGATCTTGAAAAAGATCGAACAATAGCATGCTCTCGAGCACCTGAACCTATAACTAGAATATTTACCATAATAAAATGAAGGCTTTTTATCTCTTAATATCTTTTCGGTTTTCTTCTAATTTCTTTAAATAGTCTTGAGTAACAAAAGGGTCACAATAAATTCCTGTAAAAACAGAATCTTCAAATTCTTTTATTTCAGGGTTCCCAATACTTGCAGATAATCTAAGGTCATCAAGGTCTTGATAAATTAATTCATCAGCCCCGATGAAATTTTTTATTTGTCTTATTGTTCTGTTATGCGCAACTAATTCTTTTGTCGCTGGCATATCAATACCAAAAACATTTTGGTGTCTAATAGGTGGACTAGCTGATGCAAAATAAACTTTTTTTGCTCCATTATCTCTTACCATTTGAATAATTTTTTTTGACGTATGACCACGAACTATTGAATCATCAACTAGTAAAACATTCTTATTTTTAAATTCGATTTCTATAGGGTTTAATTTTTGAGCGACTGATTTTTTTCTCATGTCCTGCCCAGGCATTATAAATGTTCTTCCTATATACCTGTTTTTCATAAATCCTTCACGATATTTTACACCCAGTTTGTAAGCAACTTGCATTGCCGATGTTCGGCTAGTATCTGGTACGGGTATAACAACATCAACATCAACATCTTTATATTCATTTAATATTTTATCTCCTAAGAAGTCGCCCATTCTCAATCTAGATTTATGGACTGAGATTTCATCTATTGTTGAATCAGGTCTAGAAAAATAAACATATTCAAAAAGGCAAGGTTTATTAGAGGATCCTTTTATTGGTCTTTTTTTATCTATAGTGCCTTTCTCATCAATAATAATAACTTGTCCAGGTTTAATATCGCCTTCAAACGCATAACCCATTGCAGATATGGCACTGCTCTCCGAAGCAATTAAAAATGAATCTTTGTTTTTCCCAAAAGACAATGGTCGTATTCCTTTTGGGTCTCTAAATGCAATTAGCCCTATTCCAGCTACAATCATTACGACTGCATATCCCCCTGAACACTTTTGAAAAACATTTTTTAACGCTTTATAAACATGCACTTTTGTTAGGGTTCTATAATTGGTTTTATAGAGCTCATAGCAAAATTGTTTTAAAAGTACTTCAGAATCTGAATTTGTATTAAACTGACAAAAATTTATACTGATAAGTTCTTCTTTTAATTTTTGACTATTGGTTAATGTCCCATTATGAGCTAGGGTAATATTAACTGGGTTTTCAGTAAAAAAAGGTTGTGCTTCGTTTACATTATCTCCACCCGCAGTAGGATAGCGGACATGCCCGATTCCAATATTACCAGAAAGATTTTCAAAGGTATCTTGATATTTAAAAACTTCTGTAACTAGACCAATTTCTTTATGGGATGATATCTTATCAGCATCTAAAGTTGAGATTCCGGCAGCGTCCTGTCCTCTATGCTGAACCTGTATAAGAGCATCATAGACATCGCCACATGCATGTTCTTTTTTATGATATATTCCAATTATTCCACACATTATTTTATATCAATCAATTTTGGAGCAATACCAATGTACTCTTGCGGTGTAAGGGTAATTAATTTGTCTTTCTCTTCTTTCGGAATGTGAAGAAGTTTTACAAACTCTACTATTGTAGATTGTGTTATTTCGGTTCCCTGGGTCATGTTCTTTAGTTGTTCGTATGCATTATCAGATCCTGTTTTTCGTAAGATGGTTTGAATAGCCTCTGCTAAAACTTCCCAGTGACTATCAAGCTCTGTTTTCATTTTAGTTTTATCGACCGTTATTCTTGCTAAGCCTTTTAAAATATTTTTATATGCAAGGTAGCTATAACCCATAGCAACGCCTTGATTTCTGAGCGTAGTACTATCCGTTAGGTCTCTTTGCATTCTAGAGATTGGTAATTTATTTGAAAGATGATCAAAGATAGCCGTAGCTAACCCCAAATTCCCCTCAGCATTTTCGAATTGAATGGGGTTTATTTTATGAGGCATTGTAGAAGACCCAACCTCTCCGGGTATTTTCTTTTGTTTTAATATGCCTCTGCTCACATAGGACCAAATATCTCGGCATAAATCTGTTAAAATATTATTGGACCTTATAATAGAATGATAGCTTTCAACAACTGAATCATGTGGCTCTATTTGTGTTGTTATGAGGTTTGGTTCAAGACCTAATGAAGAAACAAACTTCCGCGTAAATCGAAGCCAGTTTACGGTTGGGTAAGCAATAGAATGAGCAGCCCAAGTACCAGTCGCTCCACTAAATTTTCCCAATAGAGTATGGTTTTTCATTTGAACAGACTGTCTATTCAACCGATGAATAAATACTTTTATTTCTTTTCCAAAAGTGGTTGGAGTAGCAGATTGCCCATGAGTAAGAGAGAGCATAGGTGTATTAGCAAACTGTTTACTAATCGTTTTTAATTTTTTAATTACTTCATTTAACTTTGGTAAAAATTCTTTTTTAAATGCCTCTTGCCACATTAAAGAATATGATAAATTATTTATATCTTCAGAGGTAAGCGCAAAATGAATCCATGGGAAGATTCGCTTTTTATTTATTTTTTCTAGTTTTTCTCTAATGAAATATTCTACTGCTTTTACATCATGATTTGTAGCAACTTCAATTGCTTTCACTCTTTTCGAATCATCAATATTAAAAGAGGTATATATTTTTCTGAGTTTTTCTTTGTCTTTTTCAGAAAAGGGCTGCAGCTCCTGAATATCTTTTTCGATAGAAAGTGCAATCAAATATTCGATTTCTACTTTAGTTCTGTATCTTATAAGAGCGTGTTCAGAAAAATAATCAGAAAGATTTTCCGTGCTTTTTGAGTATCTCCCATCAAGAGGAGATATTGCTTTTAAAGGTTCAGACACCAAATATTCTTTTGACAGCTAGCGCGCAGTTTCCTGGGTCTACAACTGTCAATACTGGTGTTTGGCTTGGCATTTGGAGTGTGGAATGAATATTAACTAACATATCAGCCTTATCAGAGAATGGTGGACATCCTATGGTTGGAAACTCAGAGTTTGCAGCCACGAACCCAGATAAAGCATTAGATCGTCCAGCTATTGTAACATAGACAATGTTTTTATTTTTTTTATTATTTTCAAGTATTTCTAATACTTTTAATGGTTGCTTATGCGCAGAAGCTGCATGTTGTTCCCATGGAATATTGTATTCATCTAATTTGTCAGTGATTTTTTTTGCGTGAGGCTCATCAGATGTGGAGCCCATAATTAAAATAGTTCTCATTTAATGTGGTCTTTCAGGTTTTCTTTTATTCGTTCTGTTATTGCTTTACCTTTGTCGGGAAAAGGGAAAATACTTCCAGTTATTGTCTCGTATAAATAAATATATCTACTAGATAATTCAACAACTAATTCATCTGGCGCTGGAGGTAATATTTTATCATTGTATGGATCGCAATTATCTACAAACCACAATCTAAGGAATTCTTTATCAATATTTTGAGGTTCTTTATTATCAGCGATAAGACCTTCGTAACTATCACCTATCCAATAGCGGCTGCTATCGGGAGTATGAATTTCATCAATAAGAAGAATATTACCATCCTTATCTTTACCCATTTCGTACTTTGTATCTACTAAAATCATTCCATGCTGCGCTGCTTTTTTTTGGCCAAACTCAAAAAGTTCTAATGCTTTTTTACTACAATAATCCCAGTCCTGTTGAGTCATCCATTTTTCATTTACAATATCAATAGGAGAAATTGGGCGATCATGGTCTTCTTCTTTTGTCGTTGGAGTTAGCATGTTTTCTTCAAGTTTTTGATTTTTCATTAATCCTTCTGGAAGAATGTTACCACAATATTCACGATCTCCATTATTATATACTGTCCATAGAGATGTGCTTGTACTACCTGTTATGAAACCCCGGACAACAAATTCAATTGGAAAAACCTCGCACTTTTTTGCGATTATAACATTGGGATCAGCAACGTTTAAAATGTGATTATCAATAATGTGTTTTGTCTCTTTAAACCACCACGCACTTGCTAGGTTTAAAACCTGACCTTTAAAAGGAATCGCTGCAAGAACCCGGTCAAAAGCACTCTGCCTATCTGTGGTTATTAACGCAAGGTTATCTCCAAGGTCATATTGGTCTCGGACTTTGCCTTTTCTTTTTGGTATAGAACCTAAATCTGTTTCGGTCAGAGTATTATTAAGCTCGGCCGAGATACGGTCTTTATATTGATTAACTGATTCTAAAACATTCATGCGATAATGGGTTGTGTAGTATGTTTGTATCTAAAATGTTATCTAAAATAGATTCGAACTTAGCATTTTTTATAGTGATGTTCCATACTACACCGCGTTTTAATTCCAATAAATTTTTAATCTTAAATCTTCTTGTTAATGAATCAAATTTTTTCTGACAAAAAACATCTTCTTTTTGACGGATTAGTAATGAGTGAGTTTCTTTAGTCGCTGGAACCTTGCTTAAGTACTCTTTATTCGAATTAAATAATTCACCAGTGTTTTCAATTAGCTTTAAAATATCTTCAGCATTTTCTGAATGAGTAATTTCCCAATGTTGCTGTTTTGTAACTAAAACTTCAAAACCTTTCTTCTGTAATGCATTTTGAACCGTAATGGCTTCATTGTCTGTTATGACTAAGTCAACAATCCATGTTTTTGAATTTTTATTTTTTATGTAATGACTAAACTTTTCCTTACTATCTTGATAAGAAAGTTCCACTTTATCAAAGTGAATTTCTTTTTCAATGTATTCTTTCATCGAAGAAAATAATTTATCACCATATGAGGTTCGTTCTGGGTGTGGCATCATTGCAAGTAGATTGCCAGAAGTATTTGATATAGCAGCAAGATTATAATCTGATCCATTTGGGTTAATTGGAAATTCATTTGATACTTTGCCATCTGAATCACAATATCTAAAAACAGTTTGTCCATTTTGGATTAATTCATTTAATAATATTTTTGGTATAATAAATCGGCCCTCTGCATGAGCGAATGGGATATTTAATATTTCTTTTTCATCAAGATGTATAGTAAATGCATTGTTTTTTTTTGGCACTGAAAGCTTAAGGTTGGCCCAATCGTTAAAATAACCTGTTCCAATTATTTGACCGGACACGATTCTTTTATTATCTGCGAGTGCTACAGTTGTTTGATTATTTAGTCCACCTGGGACTAATCCGGACTCAACTAAAATTTGAGCACCATTGCATATTCCAAGTATTGGTTTCCCTTGTTCGGATTCATTTTTTAAAACATCCATTATTGGTTCAAGAGATGCTATTACACCCGCTCTAGACCTATCTTCAAATGAAAACCCACCAGATATTATATAGCCATGGCATCGTTGTATTGATTTTAAGCCTGAGTTCCACAGGATTTCAATTGGATGCATTCCTGCTCGCTTAACAGCAAGGTATGTTTCCCTTTCTGTATTAGACCCGGGGAACTGAACAACGCCAATATTTATTTTCATATACCTTAATTACAATAAATCGGTTTAGAAAGAAGGCTAAACTTAGTAATACAATATCTATGTAAAAATAAAAGTGTAAAACTAAACCAACAATGTTGAATATTTGTTTTTATTAGTAAATTTTAGACGCAATAAATTTATGATTATATATAACAGAACAAAGTATAAAGAGCTTTCCCTAAGAAGTTATCAAAAAGAGAAAAGAAGGCTTCAAATTGAACTTTTAAAATTACAAGAGTGGGTTATACAGTCTGAAAAAAGACTCGCTATTGTCTTTGAAGGCAGAGATGCAGCGGGGAAGGGAGCAACTATTAAAAGGTTTATTGAAAACCTTATTCCTAAAACAAAAAGAGTTGTTGAGTTAGGTGTGCCGACTGCCAATCAAAACAAAATGTGGTTTAAAACATATGATAAGCTTTTACCTCAAAAAGGTGAAATTGTATTTTTTGACAGGTCATGGTATACAAGAGGCCTTATTCAACCTGCAATGGGGTACTGTACAGATAGGCAATATAATTACTTTATGAAAAAAGTTAATGATTGGGAGAAAAAGCATATTACTGATGGTCTTCTATTAATAAAATTTTATCTTTCTGTATCAAAAGAAAATCAGAAGCAACGATTTGCATTCAGGCAAAACAGCCCACTTAAATACTGGAAGCTAAGTGCAAATGATTTAAAAGCTGCAAAAGAATGGGATTTATTTACTCATTATAAAGAACAA
The DNA here is from genome assembly GCA_905478065.1 of uncultured bacterium. Taxonomy (GTDB): domain Bacteria; phylum Fidelibacterota; class Marinisomatia; order Marinisomatales; family UBA1611; genus TMED80. The sequence goes on from CAJQGZ010000032.1 coordinate 13,525, forward strand.
GTTTTTACTAATAGTGAACCAAACAATAACCCGTGGGTAGTTATTAATTCTGATAATAAAATGATAGCTAGGTTAAATGCTATGAGGTATGTTTTATCTAATTATGATTATGAAGGAAAAAAAGCACTTAAAGATAAAAAATGGACAAAAGAGATTGAAGAATATGATATAGTTTTGGATGGAGTAAAATTTAAAAACTTAACAAAAGAGCAATATGAACTTCTTTATAAATTAAAAGGAAGCACTTAATTGTCTGTTCAAATAAAAGCAGCTGGCGGTGTAGTCATAGATCAGGGTAAAATTCTTTTCATTAAGAAAAACGGGCGATGGGAGTTTCCAAAAGGGAGATTAAAAAAAGATTCAAAAAAAAAGAATACAGCAATCAGAGAGATATGTGAAGAGACGGGAATACAAAAAAAATATCTTACAATAATTAAAACATTAATTCCAACGCATAACAACATAAAGATTAATGGAAGATCGGGAGTTAAAAAAACCTTTTGGTTCTTGGTTAAATTTTCAGGTGACGAAAAGACAAAGCTTTCTCCTGAAAAAAGAGAAGGCATAACAAAGTGTAAGTGGTTAACAATTAATGAGGTTTCATCAAAGATAAAAAACAGTCGCCCGCTGGTTCATTATTTATGGGAATATGTGTTAAATGATCCACATTTTATAAAACATTTAAAAGTTGGTAAAATATAATTTTCTTTCCACTCTTTAATCTTTTCTAGTTATTGCAGTTCTTTATTTATTAGCTCTTTTTCTTCCATGAGAGAAAAATACTCATTTTCTAATTCATTAACTTCATTGAGATTGTTCTTTAATAACTCATGATTGCTAGTATTTTCAGGATTATTTATTATTATTTGTAATTCATTAATACTTTCTTCAATTTTAAAAAATCTTTTTTCTATCCAATTAATTCTATTTCTAATTTTTTTAGCATCTTTATAGTTATTTTTATTTTTCTTTTGATTATTTACTTTTAATGAAATCTTATCTTTATTTTTATTTTTCCATTCGTAATAATCATAATTCCCATTAAAAGTTATCACGGTGCCATTACCTACTTCACAGGTCATGTTTGTTACTTCATTTAAAAAATGTCTATCATGTGAAATACAGACAATTGAACCTTTAAAAAGTGACAGACTCTTTCCTAAAATTTTTCGGCTGACCATATCTAAGTGGTTTGTAGGCTCATCTAATAAAATTAAATGAGAAGGGACAACCAGCATTCTAGCAAGGGCTAACCTTGCTTTTTCACCCCCAGAAAGGACTTTTACTAATTTTTCTATTTCGTCACCAGTAAACATGAAACTCCCTAAATATGTTCTTGAATCTGTTTCACTCCATCCTTTTGTAACTTTTCTGAATGAATCATAAACTGTTTCATTTGGATCTAAAATTTCTAATTGGTGTTGAGCATAATATCCTTTAGTAATATTTTCTCCAAACTGAATAGATCCATTCGTTGATTTCTCAACTCCGGCTAACATTTTTAATAAGGTTGATTTCCCAGCACCATTGTGACCAACTAATCCGATTTTTTGACCCCTTTCAACTTCGAAATCAAGACCATTAAAGACTTCTATATTTCCGTAATGTTTTTTTATATTTACACAGCTTGCTATCTTTAGCGGGGACCTCATTGGTTCTGGAATAATTAAATTAATTTTCGATTTATCTTCAGTTGGAATTTCAACTTTTTTCATTTTATTTAATTTTTTTACACGGCTCTGTACTTGTGTGGCTTTTGTGTTCTTCGATCTAAATCTCTCAATAAATCTTTCTGTATTTTTTATTTCTTTTTGTTGATTTTTATAAGCGTTTCTGTGCAGATCTAGCCTTATTTTTTTTTCATTTATGTAATCAGAATAATTACCCTGGTATAGAGTAATATGTTTTAGATCTATTTCAATGATTTGATTAACTGAACGATCAAGAAAAGTCCGGTCATGGCTAATAATAATCATAGAACCTTTCCAGCTAGTTAAGAAGGTTTCTAACCAAATTGCAGCATCTAGATCTAAATGATTAGTCGGCTCATCAAGGAAGAGAATATCTGGCCCTTTTAATAAGATAGCTGCTAAAGCAACTCTCATTCTCCAGCCACCTGAAAATGATTCGAGCGGCTCATTAAAGCTTTCTTTTTTAAACCCTAACCCACTTAATATTGTTTCTCCTTTATTTTTTAGTTCCCAACCGTCGAGAGAATCGAACTTATTTTGATATTCACCTAGTTTTTTAACAAGAATCATATTGTTGGGATCATTTTTTATCTTTTTTGAAAGACTGTTTATTTTCTCTTCAGTTTCAATAGCCTCAGGGATAGAAGTTAAAACTTCCTCCAAAATCGATTTACCAGAGCCTGCTATAATTTCTTGTTCTAAATACCCTATTGTGATATTTTTTTCTTTTTTGATGTTTCCAGAGTCGGTGCTTTCCTTACCTAGCATCATCTTTAGGAGTGTTGTTTTCCCCGATCCATTTTGTCCCACTAGACCGGCTCGCACACCTCTTTGAAGTGAAATGTTCACATTAGAGAACAGGGTCCCATCCGGGTAAGATTTTGAAATATTTTCAAGTTGGATCATTTTTTTATAGTGTACAGCATCTGCAGAGAGCCATCATATATTTTATTGAACGAATTAAGGATATTTCATCTTAAGCAAGGGCTGATATAATGTTTTAACTAGGTATAAAAATTTTATTTTGATCTTGAGTTGCTATAGAACCACCATACAGTTCCAATTGCAGAAAAGAAAGTAAGAGTTGTTACAACATTTGGATCAAGCCCAAGACTTAAATTTTGAATACCAGCGCTTGCGAGAAGTGCTAAAATAATGCCCATTAAAGATTCACCAGCTATGAGCCCAGATGCAAGAAGAACGCCACCTTGTAAAACATTATCCGGGTTTTTTTCTGAATCGTTTTCAGCAAGAATAAAATGAGCGATGAGTCCGCCAATAAGGATAGGGGTGGACAGTCCAAATGGTAAATAAATTCCTACAGCAACTGGCATTAGATGTAATCGAAAAGTGCTGTTTTTAGATTCTAAAAATGAATCACCTATAAGGAGTATAACGCCTAATACTGATCCAATAGCAACCATACCCCAAGGTAAAATCCCATCGCCAAAAAAACCATTAGCAAGACTCGCAAACAGACCTGCTTGCGGAGCAGCTAATTCTCTACCACCTATTCCTCCTGGGGTATTTTCATGTAGTAATTGCATTATTGGAGCCATTACCAAGGAAGCAACAGCAACGCCAGCTATTTGCATTATTTGTTGTCTGTATGGACTGGCGCCAACAATTTGACCAGTTTTTAGGTCATTACAAACATCGCCCGAGGTGCAAGCTGCGCAGCATACGATTGCCGCGACTCCAAGAGTTGCAACCATACCTTCCGTACCAGAAAAGCCAAAAACATAAAGCATTCCCCCTGTGAACAGTACTGCTGTTATTGTCATCCCAGAGACAGGCGAATTAGAATTCCCAACTAGACCAACAATATATGAAGCTACTGCGGTAAAAAAGAAGGCCATTATTATCATGATAACAGTAGTAATAGCGGTAATAGCAATATTTTTTGTTATATAATAGTATACGCCAGCAACAAGTATAATAGCAATTCCCGAAAAAATATTAATAGCTTTTGCTGGAATATCTCGTTGATTCAGTGGTATGTTTTTTTGTTTATTTCCTATCTGGCTATCTCTCAAAACCTTAATTGCGTCCACCAAACCTTTTCTAACTTTAAAAATAGATGAAATACCCCCAACGACCATTGCACCTACTCCAATATATCGTATTTTTGTTGACCAAAGGGTCCAGGCTCCCTCAACGGGGTCTGCGGCATGCTCTATTCCATGACCCAAAAGTGGAATTCCAACAAGCCATCCAATTACCCCTCCAATGAAAATAAGTACTGCAACATTTAATCTTACAATAAATCCAACAGCTAGTAAAGCAGGTGAGATGTCTGCGCCGAAGAAAAATATTCTATTTCCGCTCAAAAAAGCATTTTCAAGATTTCCTTTTAATATACCCGCAAACGAGATAAGCCCTTTAAAAGCGCCACCTAAAAGTGCCCCTTTAACTACTGACATCGCATTGTTAGATTCGCTTTTTTCTTGACCTGCTTCTAGAACAGATGCGCAAGCTACTCCTTCAGGATATTGTAAGTTGTCTTCATTAGAAACAATGAATACTTGCCTCATCGGGATCATAAATAAAATACCTAATAATCCGCCTGTAAAAGCAATGACTGTCGTTAGTAGCATATCAAATTCTTTCCAAACACCAATTAAAATTAACGCAGGCATTGTAAAAATAATTCCTGCTGCAAGCGACTCTCCCGCTGATGCTGCTGTTTGGATTTGATTTGCTTCTAAAATTGAACCGCCGAGTGATTGCCCTTTTAGATTTCTAGCGGCCCTAAGAATTAGCATACCCACGACGGCTGCAGGAATCGATGCTGAAACTGTCATACCAGCTTTTAAACCAAGATATACATTTGCTGATCCCATTACGACAGAAAGCATTAACCCGATAACAATTACTTTAATGTTTAGCTCAGGTACTTCAATTGATTTATTTGACATAATAATGCTTTCTCCTAAAATTTTAGATTAAATCTAAGAAATGGTTGTTATATATAAGTTACAATATTATTACCCTTAATAACTTTTCCTATTTCATATACCGGGGTTATAGTATTTAGAATTTTTGAAATACTCTTTGATGATTTTTGATTAACAATAAAGACCATTCCAATCCCCATATTGAAGGCTCTATACATTTCTCCATTATCAATATTCCCAAGCTCTTTTAATGTTTCAAAAATTGGGAGACTCGGCCATGAACCTACATTAATATTAACAGCACAATTTTTCGGAAGTATGCGTGGAATGTTTTCTGTTAAACCACCTCCTGTAATGTGAGCTATCCCTTTTATTTCAACGCCCATATCTAAAGTTTTAAAAACATGATTGGTGTAATTAATATGTGGTTTTAATAAAGTATCACCAATCGTACCCCCAAGCGTTTCTAAATGTGTTTTAACATCATATTTTTTACTATCAAAAAAAACTTTTCTCGCTAACGAATAGCCATTTGTATGTAGGCCATTTGATGGTAGACCAATAAGAATATCTCCTTCAGATATTTTAGCACCTGTAATTATTTTATTTTTATCAACAACCCCAGTTATTATTCCAACAAGATCATGTTCTCCAGGAAGGTAAGTGTCTGGCATTTCTGCTGTCTCGCCTCCAACAAGTGACACACCTGTTTCCTTGCATGCCTTCGCCATACCCTCAACTAGTTCAGATACAATTTCAGGATTTAACTTATCATTAGCTATATAGTCTAGAAAGGTTAGGGGTTTTGCTCCCATCACTAAAATATCGTTTGCACAAGCGCTAACTAGATCTATCCCGATAGTATTAAATTTTTTCATTTTTCGCGCAATGATTGTTTTTGTTCCGACACCATCGATGCTCTGAACCATAACCGGATCTTCGTAATCTGAAATAATATTTTTTAAACTAAAAAGAGATCCAAAACTTCCGATACCTGTAAGGACATCTTTTGAATGGGTGTTTTTAACTTTTTCTTTAATTAGTTCTACAGCTTTGTTTCCGGCATCAATGTCAACTCCGGCTGATTTGTAATCTATTTTATTTTCAGGCATTACTTAATTTTGTCTCTAAGGCCATTAAGCCATAGATCTTTTGCTTCTTTAATATTTAAATGGATTTTATCATTAATAATTATATCATTTATTTCGGAAGTTTTTCCTATTTGGTAAATCTGCACATTATGGTTTTTGAAGATGTTTTTAAAGCTTTCTATTTTTGAGTCAGCAATCTCAACTAAGAAACCGCCTGTTTCAGAAAACAATAATTTTTCTAAAGTGAGATCTCCTGGTATAGTTACAATACAGCCAATATTATTTTCAAATGTCATCTCAGATAATGCTACAGCAATGCCCCCATCCGAGATATCATGACACGATTGTAAAAGATTGTTATCAATACTGTCAGTAATTGCATTAATTTGATTTTTAACTTCATCTAATTCTGGGGTTGGCACATTTGCTCCAATCTCATTATAGAGGCTATAATAAAGGCTACCACCCAATTCATCTTTTCTACTACCCACCATAATAATATTTGAGTTAGATGTCTTAAAAGACATTGTTATAGCCTTTTCAACATTAACTAATTTTCCTAAGCAGCTTACAATAGGGCTTGGTGGAATAGAGCCAGATTTCGATTCATTATAAAAACTTACGTTCCCGGCTATAATTGGAATCGGAAATTTAGGGTTTTCTTTTAGTTTAATGCCTTTACATGCATCTGATACTCCCCTTACTGCTTCTACGAATTCCCACATTTGATGAGGTTTTTCAGGGTTGCCAAAACATAAACAATCAGAAATTGCGTGTGGGGATGCTCCAACAGCTGCAACATTTCTCATCGCTTCAATTGCCGCATTCATCCCACCTAAATAAGGATCTATTTTACTATGATTAGGATTGTGATCAGTTGAAAGCGCTATACCTGTTTTTTGTATTTCTTTTGGATAATCATCGCTATTAAAAGGAGACATAACCCCAGCGTCGCTCATTCCAGATTCCTGAACAGTTCTTCCTTGGACTTGCTTATCATAGGATTCATAGACTACACTTCTTGAAGCAATATTTTCATGTGATAACATTGTCTTTAATATTTCATTAAAGTCGAGAGGGGGTGTAATTATTGGTTCTTCAAATTTATAATTTGGGTTTTCATATTCTCGTTCATAAAGAAAACCTTTTGTGACTTCCTCTGCTAGAGCATCAACAATTTTTTCACCATTGTTATGGACGGTATATTTTTTATTATCTCGTATTTTTCCAACTACTGAAGCTTTGGCTCCTGATGAAACTGCTGGTAAGTCATACTTTGTATTGTAATGTGACAATATTTTTTCTGTAAGGTAAGGTGGAGACACCCACATAAATCTTTCTTGAGTTTCTGAACATAAATAAACACTAGGGTGTAAATCATTCATTCCAATGTGGACTTTATCAAGCCAGACCTCAGAGCCATACCCAGATGTTTCTGCTAATTCAACGCTTGCACAGGCAACTCCGCCCGCACCTAAATCTTTAAAACCAACACTATTACATAAATCATTATCTTGAAGGTATTTGAATAACGCATAAGTTGATTTTAAAAGGTGTCTTTCTAAGAAAGCATTTGGTTCCTGGACAGCTCCTTTGTTTTGCTCTTTCTTTTCTTCTTCAAGCTCTAATGATGCAAAGCTTGCGCCTCCAAAACCGCTATTATCTGTTGGTTTTCCTAGTAAAATAAGGTCGTAATTATTAGAATTTTTTGGAGCATAAGAATGAATGATATGATCTTCTCTTACAATCCCTAGTGTCACCAGAGTAACTAAACAATTATCATTATAACCGTTATTATAGTAAATATCCCCACCAATATTGGGCACGCCTAAAGGGTTCCCATAACCTGCGACACCAGAAACGACGCCATCGTGTATCCATTTTGTTTTATTGTTTTTTATATCACCAAATCTAAAAGAATCTGAACAGGCAATAACTTCAGCACCCATGCACAAAACATCTCGAACATTGCCCCCAACTCCTGTTGCTGCTCCCTCATAAGGAACTATTTGAGATGGGTGATTATGAGATTCGTGGCTCATCACTATACACCAACGTTTTCCACTATTATCTTTTACAATTGAAACGACGCCTGCGTCTTCTTTCGCGCCGAGTACTACATCTGGGCCATCTGTTACAAACTGTTTTAAATGATTGCGACTACTCTTGTAAGAACAGTGCTCTGAACCTTGGATAGAAAACAATACTAACTCTGCGAGTGATGGTGGCCTTCCAAGCATTTCGTCCTGAATTTTTTTCCCTTCTTCAGGCGTAAGGGCTATATTGAGGTCAGAAAGTTTTTTCTTTATTTGGGCATTATTTAACCCAGAAAGATCAATCGTTTCTTTTGTGAAACTCATTAATTATCGTATGATAGTTTCATGCCTTTGTGGGCCCATGGATATGATTGTGATTTTGCAATCAACTTGATCTTCAATGTATTTAACATAGTCTTGTAATGTTTGAGGTAGAGCATTGAAACCCTTTACAATCATATCGGGTGTTAAGTCACCCCAACCCTCAAGTTCTTTATAAAGCGGCTTACTTTTCCTGAATTCAGAAAGAGAAGCGGGTATTTCTTTGATTGTTTTATCCCCAACTTTATATGCATAACAAACTGGAATCTTTTTAAACCCTGATAGAATATCAAGTTTTGTAAGCGCAATTTCTGTAAGTCCATTTGTTCTCACAGCTTGACGAACTTGTACAAGATCAAGCCAGCCCACTCGCCTCGGCCTTCCTGTAGTCGTACCATATTCACCGCCTTTATCTCGAAGTGTTTTAGCTTCTATCTCTTCAAGTTCGGTGGGTAGAGGCGATTGACCTACACGACTCAGATAAGCCTTAGTTACGCCAATAATTCTATTTACTGAACGAAAACTAACACCAGACCCTGAAGATATATGCCCAGCAACAGTATTGCTACTGGTGGTGTACGGATATATACCATGGTCAACATCAAGACTAATACCTTGTGCACCTTCGAATAAAATTGATTGTCCATCTTTGTGCGCGTTATATAGGTCGACAGAAATATCTGAAATATAGGGAGCTAAGAATTTCCCAAAATCAAGATAATCTTTATATATTTTTTCTTTATCGAGCACAGGAGAGTGCCCAAATGCTTTGATAATTGTTTGATTGAAAGCAAAAGCTTTTTCGAGCTTTTCTCGAAAAATATCTGGCTCTAGAAGATCAATAATTCTGATACCATGCCGATACATTTTATCACCATAAACGGGAGCAATTCCTCGTTTGGTACTCCCAGCGGCGAGTTCACCTTGATGTTTAGTTAGTGCAATATCCATTTCAATATGATAAGGCATAATTACATGTGCCCTGTCACTTACTTTTAAATTGGGGTTAATACCTTTATTTTGTAAATATTTTATCTCTTTTATCAAAGCCGCAGGATCTACAACGACACCATTACCTATAACACTTATGGGGTGATCATATAAAACACCAGAGGGAATTAAATGTAATTTGTAAGTATCGCCATCAACTATCACGGTATGTCCAGCGTTGTTTCCGCCATGAAAGCGAACAACATAGTCAGCTTCTCCAGCAAAAAAATCAGTTATTTTCCCTTTGCCTTCATCGCCCCATTGAGCGCCAACGATTGCAGTTATTTTTGAGGATTTAATTGACATAGTATTTGCTTTTTTATGTTATAAAAATTATAAAAGTTTTGTTAAAACATCATAGAAGGTTAATCAAACTGACACATCAATTAAAGACCTATTCATGAGGATTTTTAGATTTTTTTTTGTAGCCTGCTTTTATTTTTGCCCAATTCAATAGTTTTTTAATTGGTGGGAAATAGTCAGCAAGAATTATCAAGCCAGGAATACCGAAAAGCCAACCTTGGAAAATTGGGATTAACCCGCCAATCGCTCCGATCAGAACTAAGATGATTCCAAGGGCAATGCGAAATGTGTGCTTCATAGATTTCAATCTTTTAATGATTGGATTAAATTAGTAAGATTTTTTTAATTAAACTTATACTCTTGTTTTCTTGTTAAACAATTTTTAACCATATAGCTATATTCGAGCTAAGAAAAATAAAGATAAAACTCAATGGGATTTCACAGATTAAAATATAAAAAAAAGACCAGTCAAGATATGATAGACCTTTCTACTCAATTTATGAATATTATGACAACGAGGAGAAGTGTTCGCGGGTTTTCCGATGAAGATATTCCTGATATAGTTTTAGAAAATATTATAAGGACAGCGATGAGTGCACCTTCTGGAGCGAACAAGGAACCCTGGCAATTTGCTATTGTTAAAGACAAGACTGTTAAAAAGAAGATTAGGAATGCAGCAGAAGTGGAAGAAAAAAAATTTTACAAGAAGCGAGCAACAGAAGAATGGCTTAAAGATTTAAATAAATTTGCAACGGATTGGAGGAAACCTTTTCTTGAAAAAGCACCAGCATTAATAGTTGTTTTTAGACAAAGTTATGATAGTAGCGGGGGTTCAAAAAGGAAGAACTATTATGTTGGAGAATCTGTCGGAATCGCATCAGGGTTTTTAATTACAGCTATACACAATGCTGGATTAGTCTCCTTGACTCACACACCAAGTCCGATGGGGTTTTTAGAAAAAATCCTTGAGAGACCAATCAATGAAAAAGCCTTTCTACTTATTCCAGTGGGATATCCTGAACCAAATACTCAGGTTCCGATGTTAAAAAAGCGACGATATGAAGATACAGTGAGGATTTATTAATATGATAAAAATTTTTGTTACCGGTGGAACGTTTGATAAAGACTACGATGAAAAAAATGGTAAGCTATATTTTAAAGATACGCACATGAGTGAGATATTGAATCTTGGTAGATCAAAAGTCGAAGTTAATATAGAAACTTTAATGATGATTGACAGTCTTGATATGAAAGAGACTGATCGAAGATTAATCGTTGATAGTTGTGAGAGCACTAATGAAAAAAATATTATAGTAACACATGGTACGGATACTATGACTGAAACTGCAAAGAAGGTCGGAGAAAAAAATCTACAAAAAACGATTGTTCTGACTGGCGCAATGATCCCTTATAAGTTTGGGACATCTGATGGTTTATTTAATATTGCAAGTGCTTTAGCATACGTTCAAACATTATCAAGCGGTGTTTATGTGGCAATGAACGGCAGAGTTTTTACTTATGATAACGTAATAAAAAACAAAGAAACTGGTGTATTTGAGGAAATAAAATGAAGCATTTAAAGATATATCACAATCCAAGGTGTAGTAAAAGTAGAAAAACGTTGCAGATCATTCGAGATCATGGCGTAGAACCAGAGGTGGTTGAGTACTTAAAAAAGCCACCAACTGAGAATGAGTTAAAAAAAATTTCTAACCTCCTTGGCTTAGATCCAAAACGTTTTGTTAGGGTCAATGAGAATGATTTTAAAGAAAATGGATTATCAGAAAAAATTAGTGATAATGAGGCGATGTTTCGATTAATGGTCAAATTCCCGAAGACTATCGAAAGGCCAATTGTGGTTTCAGATGATAATGCTATTATTGGCAGACCACCTGAAAACGTATTAAAAATATTAACGTAATTTCACTCTCTATATATATATTGTGTATAAAAGGTCAAAAAAATACAAAATTAAACTTGACAATGATTGTATTCATCGGCTAGGTTTGTTGTAAGTGTTATTGGGGTGATGTGGACAGACATTAGTAATCTGTGCACTATTAGGGGGTGAATAAGTTCATGTATAAGGCTTTTTTTACTCGGCCCCACTAAAATAAATAAAAATTTTCTAAATGTAAATTGGAGACAGAAAAATGGGAAAAATCTCAAAAATAGTCGCTCTCTCTTTGTTAATGTCTTTTGCGATTTCGCAAACGACTGGTAAGATAAGAGGAAAAGTAACTTCAGCAGACGGTCAGCCGCTTGCTGGTGCTAATGTCATCGTTGATGGTACTACGAAAGGTGCCGCTACTGATGGAGACGGAAGTTATACAATCTTAAACGTTGAGGCTGGAACATATAGTGTTACTGCTACTTATATTGGATACCAAAGCAGTACCGAATCTAATGTTTCTATAAAAGTTGACTTAACTACGCCACTAAATTTTGCAATGGCAACATCAGCTGTAGAAGGTGAGGTTGTTACGATTGTAGGAGAAAAAAGACTAATAGAGAAAAGTGCTACAAATTCTGTTCGTTCTGTAAGTTCTGAAGAAATTCAGAATTCTGCATCTAGAAGTGTTTCTGGTATGCTAGACATGCAGGCAGGTGTAAACATCACAAACGGTAGGTTGTCCATTCGCGGTAGTAGAGCTGAAGAAGTTGCATACACACTTGATGGTGCTTCCATTACTGACGTTGTAAATACTGGTAGAGATGTATCGGCTATTCCGGAAGCTCTTGCAGAAATATCAGTTGAGTCTGGTGGTTTTGGCGCTCACATTGGTGGCGCAAATTCAGGTGTTGTTAGACAAACTTTAAGAACTGGTGGAAATGAAGTTATGGGTTCTGCTCGTTTTGAAACGGGTGACTATGGTCATACAGATCTTACAGCAACTGTAGGCGTACCAATTGGTGATAAAATCAAAACATTTATTGCTCTGCGTAGCAATCACGTTGATGATTGGGATCCAACTTATTATACAGATTTCTCAATCAATAATGGCGAAATGCTTGAAAGTACAGTCTCTGGAAGTACGCCTGATGGTGATTCAATTGCTGTAGTTTTTAATTCAGGTGGTAAAGATGGTGTTGCTCATCGTTCGCAAGATGTTCTACAGATTAATGCAACGGGAACTGTTGACCTTGGTCCATTAAACCTTCGTCTTTCAGCTGTAGTTGATAATAATACTTATGAAAGTAATGCTCTTCCTATTTATTATATGTTTAATACTGAAAGACTTCCGAAGACTGAGCGTAAGCTTGCAATGTATAATGCTAGAGCAAACTATTTTTTAAACCCAAATATGCTTTTAACAGCTGGATTAAGCACATTTAAACGTACTTATGAAAAATATGATGATGGTATGGGCAAGCCAGGCAACTTTGGTGATTTGCTAGGTCATTATGATTCAACTTCAATTGCTGCTGCTGGTCTTGATGCTTCTTACTGGGCTGGTGGAAACACTGACTATGCTACTCCTGGAGCAACTTATAACTCTCCTGGTGCTTATTATGTAGCAAATACATTCGCATTTTCTAGACCTGGGGATATCCTAACTGACTATGACAAAAATGAGCGTAGTTCTTTTGGTTTTGATGCTGGTTTAACTTGGCAGAGAGGTGATCATGAGATCCGTACTGGGTTCGATTATAAGAAATATACTTATCGCGTTTATGAGTTAAGTACAACTGCTATGTATAACATAAATAAAGGTATTGCTGATGGGAATTACACCCGTGAGCAAGCTGCTAGTGGAGATAATGTAACAGTAACAAATGCGCTATCTCTTTACAATAGAGATGGTCAAATTGGTTATGATGATTATGGCAATGAAGTGGATGATGGTTTTGACGGTCCTAGAGAGCCTACAGTAACTTCTTTTTATCTTAATGATAAATTTGAATCTGGTGATTTAGTAATTAGCGCTGGTGTTCGTCTTGATAATTTTATGATGGACGACTTTAAAATGAAAGACCCTGCAAATCCAGGTTGGGATCAATCTAATCAGGGAATTATAGAAGATCAGTTTGAAGATTCAGAGACAAAGAGCGTTTTACAGCCGCGTATTGGTTTAGCTTTCCCTGTATCTGATCAAATGGTTTTCCACTTACAGTATGGTAAGTTTGCTCAGATGCCTGAACTTGACCTTCCGTATGCTTCTACTAGATACATGCATTTGGTTTGGGGTGGTCAGAACTACACTCCAGATCCAATGGGATTTGATCTTGATCCAATTGAGACAACGCAATACGAAGTTGGTATGAGCTATCAGTTCTTGCCTTCTGCTGCTATAGATGTTACAGCATTTGCTAAAAACACTACCGGCC
>CAJQGZ010000033.1 GCA_905478065.1 uncultured bacterium
TCGTATGATTAGTTTTGATTATTATTTATTATTTATTTTGTAACTTAAACTCATGAAGAAGTGTCCATATTGCGCCGAAAATATTAAAATCGAGGCTATTAAATGTCGTTTTTGCGGGGAATTTTTTGAAGAAGAATTTACGGATAAAGCTGAAAAGCCTAAGGTTGAAATCAAGGAAGTCTACGTAAACGATACTGACACTGCACAGTTAGATGAAAAGCCAAAAGAAATAAAAAGGCGAAGGCGAAGACTTTTAAGAATAAAAAATATTTTTAGTTTTGATGCGCCTTCATTTCTAATTGTTTCTACCATTATTGGAGGTTTCGGCCTTTACCTGGATACATATTCTTCAGAAGAGCTTGAGTGGCTTGCTGTTATGTTACAAATGGTTGGTGGAATGTTGTTCCTTTATGCATGCATAACTTTTGGCAAAAAAGATAGGCAAAATATTCTAGACTAATTCAATGCCGCTAAATAAGCAGCATTAATCCAACATTTTAATTCTAAACATGAAAATTTTAAAAATTATGTCTTATATAATTACCGTCCCGTTTACACTAATTTTACTATTTGTAAACCTCAGTCCCCAGTTTGGATCAAATCCAAAAAAACTAGAAAAGGAATATTATTCCGCTTATAGTAATTACGATGAAGGTGAATTTAAAAATAAAGAAGCAACGGCTCTTTTTACAGATGAAATGAGTTTCTGGGATTTTTTTAAAACAGAAATAAATAGAGTGCCTATAAAAGAATTGATTCCCCTAGACCTTGATATAAATTCATTTATTTCTAACAATTCAAATGAAATAAAATTGGTCTGGTTAGGTCACTCCGCTTTTATTATTAATATCAATGGTGTCATTGTCCTGCTCGATCCAATGCTCGGTAATCATGCAGCTCCGGTTCCTTTGCCATCGTTAAAACGTTATAGCTCACAATTAGCTTTTGATATTGATGAATTAGAAAAAATTGATTTTGTTATTTACTCACATGACCACTATGACCATTTAGATTATCCAACTATAAAGAAAATCAAAGATAAAGTTGGTCTATTTATAGTACCACTAGGCATCGGAAATCATCTAGAGGGATGGGGTGTAAATAAAAACTCTATTAAAGAACTTAATTGGGATGAATCTTACAAACATAACGAAATTGATTTTGTATGTTTACCTGCTAGACATTTTTCTGGAAGAGGCCCTTTAAATAGGAATAGTACTCTTTGGAGCTCTTGGGCTATTAAAAGCCCTTTCGGAAAAATATATTTTAGTGGAGATAGTGGGTATGGTTCTCATTTTGAGGAGATAGGATTAAACCATGGTCCCTTTGATATCTCCTTAATAGATTGCGGTCAATATAATAAGGCTTGGAAATTTTCACATATGTTTCCGGAACAATCTATTAAAGCTGCAAAAGATTTAAAAAGTGAATATTTAATTCCAATACACTGGGGTGCCTTTACATTGGCCTCACACAGTTGGGTTGAACCACCTGAAATTGTTTCCAGAGAAGCGGTAAAGTTGCAGCAGAAATATCTTCTGCCTGAAATAGGGCAAGTACTTAAACTCGGTTCGAATCATAATACAACAAAAAAGTGGTGGAGAGAATTTAGTCAGGCCAATTAGATATTATGTTTTTTGCAAGCTTTCCTGCCGCCGTTAAATCTGATTCTTGCCATTGACCTAAAACGCTCGCACCTGGAACAACAATTGACCATTCTTCTTCTTTATCATTTACTGACCAATTCACATGGCTAACTTTATTCAAATGGCACCAACTCATCCATTTATTTACTTCTAAATCAATTATACTATATCCTATAGAGCCCCATTCAGAAATAAATATCGCAATTCCGCTATCTAAAGCAGCTGTTGCTCTTTCTCTAAGCCAATCTTGGTGATATACCGTGTAAAAATGTAACGTGTAAGCAATATTTGCGAAGGTAGTAATTGGATCTTGAGCTGCAAGGTCTATTCTTTGCGACCATTCTGGAGACCCCACAATAATTAAGTTGTCTGGATCGATAGACCTAATTACTTCTATGACTTCTAGAGCATATGGTTTAACTACTTCAGACCAAGAAACATCAAGAGGCTCATTATAAATTTCATAAATAATGTTTTCATATTCTCCATAATCCTGTGCCATTTCTTGAAAAAATATTTTTGCTTCTTCAATATGATTTTCAGCATGGTGTGAGTGCCAATCAATTATAACATAAATGCCTTCATCTATGGCCGACTCAACTATAGTTCTTATTCTTAGCTTGTTTGCCTGCTGATTCTCCAAATAACCACCTGAATCCTCAACGCCCATTGCTGCTCGAACAATTTTCGTATTCCAATCTCTCTTGAGCCACTTAACAGTAGAAGCGTTGTAAAATTTTTCTCCACCCCAGTTATCATTGCTCCAGAAAAAACTATTGCCGGCGAAACTCACAGGCTTATTATTTTTATTTACTATTTTATTTCCAGACACAGTTAACAAACCATTCAACTTCACAACTGAACTATCTATTTCTTCAGGAATAATATTTGAGCTTTGTGTACTATCATTATCACAAGATATGATAAAAATATGAAGAAAGATAAAAGATGAGAGTAGAATAGTTTTAGTTGATTTATTGCACATAAAAAAGAATCAGTTCCTTTTCTTAATTGATTTTTTAATTTAAAACATATTTAAAATTATTATTATTTGGATATTATTATCTCATCATGGGCTTACACGTAAATTACCAATCAAAATACAATAGATGGTTTCATAAATCTTGTTTTTTATTAACTATCAATATAAAAATCTTAACAAAGGTTTAGATTTTTATATTGACAATTTATATTCTCATTTAATAATTTAGGAAATTAATTGGGTATTAATGCGTTAAATACCTGATGCGTTTAAGTAGCTTAAGCGTCAAAACAAGAAAAAAGGAGTAAAAATGATAGCTTCAATAACTTTGTTAGCCGAAAACGATTACGTTGGCATGACTTTTTGGTTAGCCACTGCGATAATGTTGGCATCTACAGTATTTTTCTTTGTAGAGAGGTCTGATGTTAGTGCAAAATGGAGGACATCGATGACCGTTGCAGGATTAGTAACGGGTTTAGCGTTCTGGCATTATTTATACATGAGAGAAGCTCACCTGCAAGGCGAAGTAACTACTGTCTTTCGTTATATAGACTGGCTTATTACTGTGCCGCTTCAGATAGTTGAATTTTATTTAATTCTTGCGGCTGTTACGGCAGTATCAAGTATTCTGTTCTGGCGACTATTGGGTGCTTCATTAGTCATGCTCATTTTTGGTTTTCTTGGAGAAGCAGGTATTATGAATGCCACAATAGGCTTTGTAATTGGAATGGCCGGTTGGATATACATTATCTATGAAATTTTTGCTGGGGAAGCTGCAAAGCTTAGTGAGAACAGTAAA
This sequence comes from uncultured bacterium, assembly GCA_905478065.1. Lineage (GTDB taxonomy): Bacteria > Fidelibacterota > Marinisomatia > Marinisomatales > UBA1611 > TMED80. Next base: position 3,428 of record CAJQGZ010000033.1, read on the forward strand.
AATGCAGGTGGTCAATTTGCTTTTAATACCTTGAGATTAATTGTGACAGTTGGTTGGGCAATTTACCCTATTGGTTATTTTCTAGGTTATTTATCTGGCGGTGAACCGAATTTTGATACGATAAATATCGTATATAATGTTGCAGATTTAGTAAATAAAACTGCATTTGGTTTGGCTATCTGGGTAGGTGCAACGATGGATAACTCTAAATAGTACAAACGTTCGTTAAAAAGTCAGGCAGCTTTGTTAAACTGCCTGACTTTTAATTTAAAGTTGTAGTTCAATTATATCTTATGTTATCCACAATCTTTACTTGATCTGAAATTTTAGTGCTCAAATCTAATTGCTTTAAATTTGAGTGATTATGCACAAGTAATAGTTCTCTCTTCAAAACTTCGTATTTACTTCGCCCCAAGTCTTCAAAAACTAAATAATTAAGGCTAAGTGAGTGCATCACTTGGTTGTATTTTTCAAAGAGAAAAGTTGAATTGAAATTCAGCTTGTCTGTTTCAAAGCTTTTATAATCTAAGTCGATTATCTCCGTTTCAAAACCAGCACCATAACCATAGTTTAATTTTATTAAAAAATATTCAATATTGATCTTTCCAAATGGGATGATAATATCTTTATCTTGATGGTCAATATCATCGAGATTAGATCTGAAAAATGTGTATCCATCATCATAATAATTATCATTTTCAAAAGATGAAACTTGTAATTCTAAACTTTCATCTATAATTGGCAAAATATTTCGATAAATATTTTTAGTAGTATTGATTTTTTGTTTCTCTATGTCATTTAATAAACTGATTTGAGGTACTGAAGTTTTTTGTAATTTAGATATTTCACTTGAAGAAAGTTTTTCTAAAACTACTTCAATCAAATTGCCTCTTATTTGTATGTTTACCATATAAAGAATTAAACTATATTTAACTAAAATTTTCAAATAATTTAATATATGTCCATAAGTTTTAACGAAATAAAAAAGCTAGATCAATCTGATCCAATTTCAAATTTCAGAAATGAGTTTCATTTCCAAAAAAAAGATCTTTTATACCTAGATGGAAACTCTCTTGGGCGTTTGCCAAAAAAAACAATTCATGATTTAAATTCATTTATTACAGAAGAGTGGGGCAATCAATTAGTTGAAGGTTGGGAAAACTGGATAAATGAAGCTCAAGTTAGCGGTGATTTATTAGCAGAAAATGTTCTAGGTGCGAATTCAGGTGAGGTTTTAGTGTGTGATACAACTTCCGTCAATTTTTTTCAAATTTGCTTAGCTGTAGTGAAAGCAGCTTCAAATCGTAAAACTATTATAACTGATGCTGCTAATTTTCCAACAGATAGATATATATTAGAAGGTATCGCAAAAGATTTTGGTTTAAAACTTATTATTATTGATAATGAAAAAACTGACGTTGATGAATATGAGCGTATTACGCCTACTATATTAAAACCTCATCTTAATGAAGATGTCGCACTAGTAACTTTTCAAGTATTACAGTATAGGTCTGGTGCTCTTAACCCTGTGAAAGAAATTACAGAATTAGTAAGAGAATATGGTGCTTTGACTGTTTGGGATGCTAGTCACGCTGCCGGCTCAGTTCATCTTGAATTCTCAAAAAATGAAATTGATTTAGCCGTGGGATGTACATATAAATATCTATCATCTGGCCCTGGGTCGCCTGCGTATTTATATGTTAAAAAAAATCTTCAAGAAAAGCTCCAAGTTCCAATTCAAGGATGGTTTGCTCAGAAAGACCAGTTTGAAATGGGACCTAACTTTATCAAAAGCCCCGATATTCGAGGCTTTCAAATTGCAAGTCCCTCGATACTGGGAATAAGATGCGTGAACGTAGCAATTGATATGATAAATAGAGCTGGAATGAAAAATGTAGTTCTAAAGGCTCAAGAAGGTACTGAAGTCATGATTAAACTATATGATACATATCTAAAGAATTTAGGCTTTAGACTAATGACTCCAAGAGATAAAACTAAAAGGGGAGGTCACCTCTCTCTTATGCATGATAAAGCTAGAAACATTAGTATCGCTTTACGTAAATATGAAAATGTCATTGTCGATTACAGGAAACCTAACCAGATAAGGATCGCTATCTCTCCCTTAGCGATGAGCTATTCTGAGGTATATTTTGGTATGATGAAGATTAAGGAACTAACTGAAAGAAAATCTTACGAAAAAATAAAAGATTTTGATGGAAAAAAAATATACTAAATCTGAAATAAGTAGATTATGTAACCTATCAGTAAGCCGCCGATGATTGCAATTAATCTAAATAATGAAGGATTATCTTCAATTAAGTCGTTTATGTCCATAGTACAATTTATGGGAACAATTACTATTCAATCAACATAACATTAGGGTCATTTATGTTTAATTTAAATTTCCTTATCGATATTCATTTTTTATCAACTTCAATTATGGTGGGTGTGATATGGGTTATTCAGCTTTTGCATTATCCTTCGTTTCATTTCATTCAAAAGTCTGATTATCCAAAATTTCAACAATTTCATATGAGTCGAATTTCCCTTATCGTCATTCCTGCGATGATAATTGAATTTATTACGGGCATCATGATGCTCCAATTTGGATTTAGTTCAAACTTTTTATTTATTTCTTCATTATTTATATTGTTAATTATCTGGGGAATAACTTTAGTTTTTTTCACAAAAATGCACCAAGGTCTAACTAGTGGCTATAATGAAATAATTGTAAATAGGTTAATTTCAATAAATTGGTCCAGAACTCTATTATGGTCTCTAAGACTTCTTGTTTTATGTTATATCCGATTATAAAAAGATAGTTACCTCAAATTGATTAAAAATTCTTGATAAATAGTCTATTTGTTATATCTATTGTGTAAAAGTATAGGATGCTAATTTTATAAACTATCATTTAATGTTTAAGATGAAAAAAGGAGTCTTCATGAACAATTATAAAAATTGGACAGAATTAGAGTTTAAAGCATATTTATGTTTATACGCGGCTGACTCAAATTTTGAATACAATGCTGATGAAAGAAAATTGATAGAATCAAAATTTGATGCAAAAACAATTGAAAAGGTTAAATCAGAATCTGATAATCTGAATGATCATCAACGATCATCAATTATTAATCAATATGTTAGTTTAAAGAAATATAACCAAAAACAAATTGATGCGCTGCTTTCTGAGGTGAAAGAAGTCTACTTAGCTGATGGTAATTTTGACAAATATGAACAATCCATTTTTAAGATGCTTAAAAAAATAATGAAAGCATAATAAAAATAAATGCTTGGAAATGATGAACGCATAACGAGAGATATAGAATATATTATGAGAATTTATAAAAATAAACTTACCAGCCACCCTAGAGGTGATATTTCTAATAAAAAAAATAGAGGAATTATTGTTGGAGCAACTGGAGCTACTGGGTCAAAACTTGTTAAATTATTATTGGAAAGTGATAAATGGGAAAAAATAACGACAGTTAGCCGCAAACCAGTTTTTGAGGGTAATAGTCATAAAAAGCTGAATGAGGTAATTATCAACTCTTTCGACAAACTCGATCAGACATTTAATCACTGGAAAGGACATGATTCATTTTTTAATTGTATTGGAACAACAAGAAAAATTGCTGGAGGTGCTAAACAATTTGTCGATATCGAATATGGTATATCTCTAAAGTCTGCTGAGTTAGCAAATAAAGCCGAAATACCTAATGCGTCAGTTATATCTGCAAGTGGTGCTAATCCAGATGGTTTTTCAGTTGATTGGATTCATCCTCTCTTATACACAAAGACGATAGGCTTGAAAGAAGAGACACTAAGTAGAAAATACAATTTTAATAATGTTTCAATATTTAGACCAGGAATGCTAATAAGATATTATGATAAGACTTCATTCTTACAACAATTTTTCAATAATTCTTGTCTAGGGTTGCCTGTTAATTCACTTGCCTCAGCTATGAAACGTGATGCAGAATCAATTCAAACACAAGCAAGTAAAACTGAACCGATCGTATACATCGGTAATAAATGTATAAAATCTTCAATAACACTTTGATAATTTGAACACAAAACTATTGAGGTATTGTTTTTTGATAAATTAATAAATTAAATTATTTTTTGGTTTTTTAGTATTTTGTCATTTTTTTATGATAAAGAATGTTTTTCAGTAATAATTGTTATTAATGTTCTAAACGAAAGAGAAGAGGTTTATGAAATTTTTTTATAATTTATTTGTGTGTTCCTTTGTACTCTTTAACTCATTACTTTCACAAGATGGTAATACACCTACAAATTTTCAGGTAGACGCTGCATCAATAGGTGGGGTTCAATTATCATGGGAAACTCCCGAAAATTTTAGACGACAGTGGATTAGCCATTCAAACCTTCAATATTTTGGAGGAATAGGGGCCGGTAGCACTCCTGCTTTTTATTGTCATAAATTTCCTGATTCTCTTCTAACTGATTACCATGGGATGCTTGTAAAAGATATCGCTTTTGTTCCCTCAGCAGATTCTGATTCTGCATCTTTTCAACCGCTTGTTTTTGAAACCGATTCGTCTGGTATAATACCTGATATTGTTGGCCGGACAAATCTAGTTTTAAGCGCTCCAAAAGTATCTTTTTCAGATAATACTGCTTTTGAAAATGAATGGAATACAATTCAACTAAAAAATCATGTGCCAGGACAATCCATTGAAAATGATGTAATACCATCAACATATGAAATAGATAGTACCAAAACATTATGGTTTGGTTACTGGCTTTATGATTACGTTAATTTTCCCGCTGGTGCCGATATCGGACCGGCCAATGAATCTCTGGGTAATGTTATCATTTGGTGTCCCGTAGGCGGTTGTTTTGAGTCTACGCTTAATCTTTCTGCTCAAGATGGGTCTTCTCTTAATTTTGATTGGCTTTTATCTGTAAGCCTTTTACCTGGTAATAATTCGGAAGATACAAGGGAAGTAATATTGTCAAATTCAAATGATAACATGATATCTAACAGTTCTATGAATAACTATAGTATGGAAAATGTTAAAATAGATATTGGACCTATAAAAGATAATATATGGATGGAGCCAATTAATTTAAATGGAAGAGATATATCTAATTATTTTGTATTTGAAAATGGTGTTGTGGCGGATGTTGTTCAACCAGATTATGTTAATTTTAACACTACAACTAGAGAGAGTTCGATGCTCGGTCCGAGAAACCCAGGCGTTTACAGTTATTATGTAAGAGCGCAAACAGCAGATGGGTTATCTGATTCTTCAAATGTAGTTTCTGTAGAACTTGTGAATACTTTACCCGGGAGTTTTGATATGATTGCTCCTGAAAATGGAATAAATATTTCAGTTACTTCATCAAATATTAATAATCCAAATATGTTCATTTGGACAAACTCAGTAGATACAGATGGTCAAGAATTAACATACTCCTTTGAGATGTGTTCTATTTCAGATAATGTTGTCTGTTTTGACACATCAATGACTGAAAGAATACTTCAATTAACTAATCAATCTATTATTGAAAATTTAAATTTAACAAATGGCAATCATGACCTTTCGTGGACTGTAGATGTATCGGATGGAATTGACATTACTACGATTGGAAGTAATGGCGCAGATAGTATTCGGTATTTAACATTTGCAGTAGACCAACTAGAACTAGATATCATTGAACTTCCAAATAGGTACAGTTTGAGTCAAAATTATCCAAACCCATTTAATCCCTCTACAACTATCTCTTATCAAGTCGAAAAAAGTGAATTTGTTAGTCTTTCCATATTTGATTTGAATGGTAATTTGATTAAAAATATTTTGCATCAGCATGTTAAGGCTGGGCCAAGGACTGTGGATTGGGACGGTAAAAATAATTATGGACAAAACGTAAGTGGAGGTATTTATCTATATTCACTTGAGTCACCTACTTTTTCAAAAACAAAAAAGATGATTTTATTAAAATAAACTTTTTAGTTTTTATCTTTTAAATATCTGAAACCTAGATATTGTTTAGTTTTTATTTTAGTCCACCTTTATTAGATTTATTATGATTATGGAGTATTTATGAAGAAAATTTTTATTTTTTCAATGTTAGTTTTTATTGGGTGTTCTAAGACACCCGTTGATATGGATGAAAAGCTGTTTGATCGAGGTGGTAGATATATAACAAGACCTGATTTCAGTTCAATGTGGTTCTACAATCTAAAAGTTTATAATGGACCTGCTTTTAGCATGCATAAAAATGGCGAGCGTAAAGAAAAGGGCGATATTGTTAATGGTGCTAAATCAGGCTCTTGGTCAGGATGGGATGAAAAAGGAAATTTAAAATATAAAGGTGATTATCTAGATAATAAGGAAGATGGGAAATGGATGGGATATCATGTGAATGGTAAGACTAAATATGAAGGGTTGTATAAAGACGGTAAACAGATAGGTAAATGGAAATATTTTAATAAAAGAGGTAAACTAACCACAGAGGAAGAATATAATTCTGATGGCATAGTGGTAAAGTCAAAGAACTTTAAATAGCTTCTAGTCTTTTGATTTTTGATGTTCTTTATGAATCTTAGCAAGTTTTACATACTTGCTCGCCCAATCTATATTTTGATTTAAAACTGTTTCAGGTAGTTTTTTTACAACTTTTCCTGGAACGCCTACTACAAGCTCGCATGGTTTTACAATCATATTCTCTTTTACAACAGCGCCTGCTCCGATAACAGCTCCAGAACCAATAACTGCACCGTTCATAATTATGGCTCCCATTCCGATAAGTGCACCATCTTTAATATTACATCCATGTATGATAGCATTGTGGCCAATAGTTACATCTTTACCAATAATGACACCTTGATTATTCTCTAAATGTATAACTGAATTATCTTGAATGTTTGACCTTGCGCCAACAATAATTTGGTTAATATCACCTCTTGCAACAGTGTTATACCAAATTGAGGAATCTTTATGCAATATCACATCTCCAATTATTCTAGCCCCCTCGGCAATGAATGCAGAATCATGTATTGAGGGTTCTTTAATTTTTATATTATCTCTTAATTCTGTTTTTTCCATAAGTAAATACTAATTCATTTATTGAAAAACTCAAAATCATAAATCTTTTATTGAATTAATACATATTAATTTTTATTTGTTATGTTGATTCAATTTCAAAAAGTTAAATATTTAATTGTTTATTACCCGCATTCTCTTTTATTTACTTTATGCTTTTTATATTTGCTACCGTCATTAACAATATTTTTCATCCCCGATGATGTAAGGTTTGCCGTTTTTTACAATAATTATGGATTTTTAGAAAACCTTAAAAATATTTGGTTGTCCCCGAACGATCTTTATAATAAAAGTTATTCATTTAAGCCTATCCTAGATTCAATTACTTTAATTGAATCTTCAATATGGGGAATAAATCCATTTTGGTTTCATTTAACTAATGTCTCTTTTCATATTTTTAATGTTATTCTTTTTTATCAGTTTTCATTTGCATTGCTAAAGCGTAGAGAATTATCATTTATCTGCGCAGTAATATTTATTATCCACCCTATTATGACCAATTCTACATTTTGGGTTTATAGTAGGACCGAGCTAGTTGCATGTAGTTTTTATTTATTATCATTGATAACATTATTCCGATACTTTGCTAAAGAGCAGTTAATTTTTTTGATATTATCCCAACTTCTTTTCTTTTTCTCCTTATTATCTAAAGATGCAAGTATTACTTTACCCTTTGCTCAGTATTGGTTGGTTGTTTGGAAAAAAAATGAATTAGTAGAAAAAGGTAGAAGTCGTAGGATTTTATTGAAACTACTTACAGGTAATATTTTAACTGTTTTGATCTTTTTATCTTTTTTGATCATCATATGTAACCAAAATCGATTTTCAATAATTAATAATTATAATTTTAGTGAGTTATTTCAATTTTTAACCAGTCCAATAAATAGTGGTTTGGCAATACTTTTTCCTTTTAGTTATAATTGGTTTGAAACTATACTTTTTGAAAGGAAATATTATTTGATAGTATTAATAATCCCATTTTTTATTAAGTCGCTTTTTTTCATTTATTCAAATAATAAAAAATATTATAAATACATCATGTTGTTTATGCTATTTCTTATATCAATTCTTTATACTAGTAGTTCTTTAAAAACAGGGACTCTGTACCTGCCATCATGTTTTTTTGCAATATTTGTGGGTACAATCATTTACAGATCTTACCGGAAGTCAAAAATCATCTTTTTAGTTTTAATATTTTATGCATCAACTCTATTTTTTGGAAGTATCAATAATTATAAAGTTTGGGTAGATAACACACTAATTAATAAGCTGCTTGTAAATGAACTTGAAAATGAATTGACAGAGAACCATAGTCTTAATACGTATGTGATTTTAAACTTCCCATCAAAAATTAATCATGCGCCAACTTTAACATTAGACTTGGAACCTTTTATGAATTTAAAAACAAGTTCTAATCGAAGAATTGTAAATCCAGTTTTTATTGCACATAATAATGGTATTAAGCCAACAGCTATTCATCATTCAAAAGAGGGCATTATTTTAAATGCTTGCGAAGAAAGTTCATATTTTGTTTTGGAAAAAAAATCATTTAGTCCAGGAGAAGTTCTCGACATTAAAAATGGAAAGATAATAATTCAAAAAATAAATAAAAAGGGTAAAGCAATTAGAATAATTCTAAAATTAAAAAATGACACATCAGATTCAAATATTTGTTACTTGTATTTTGATGAAAATAGCTTGCAATATAAAGTTTTCGATTTCTTAGATAGTGCCAATAAGCCTAAAGTATCACTTTAGTTAAAATTTAATAAATGCACATATATTGTTAATATTATCTTTTAAAACAATTTATTTGGAATTGTAAAATATATTATTAATTTTAGTTAAAACTACAAGGAGTTTGTATGAGTCCTCAATTAGTTTTAACAATCATTGGTGCGATAAATGTGTTGATGGGTATTGCCATTTATGTTGGCGCAGAGGGTATTGTAAGTGGTGGCGCTTTTAGTCAACATTTGATAAATGCCACATCTATAACAGTAGGCACATACATGCATGAAGCAGTGGCATCTTTTATGATTGCCTTTGGATTTGTTGCATTACTTTGCAGAGATATGGAAAATAAATCTGCAAAAAAGCTTCTTTTCGCGATTGGTGTAGCATACATTATAAACCTAGCTAGCGTACTGCTGCATGTCATAAACCCAGAAGTCCATCCTCCTATTCCTGCCGTTATTATAATGTTAGTTTTAACAGGTGTAGCCTTCTATAGCTCAAAAACTTAAAAGTAAGAAAGTGCCAAATAAAATAGATAATCAATAAATAAAGGAGATCCGATGCGTTTTATTATAAAAATTAGTTCAGTGTTTTTGATATATAATGTTTTTCTTTCAGCTCAAATAATGGTTATTTCTCAAAACAAAGTTGTTTTTAGTAAAATGAAAGAATATCAAGATTTAATGGAGAAGCATTGGAATCCAGTTTTTGATAAATTAGTCGACGAAGGCAAACTGAATGAAGTTGGCTCGTTGAGCCATAGCTGGGGAGATGAATGGAATATTGTTGGTTATTATAAGGCAAAAGATCTTGCTTCTTTTGAAAAAGCATGGTCTGAAGGGTATAAAAAATTTGCGGATAATACCCCACAGAATGTTCGAAATAGGATAACTGCGATGATTATTGAGCATAAAGATAATATTTATCAAATAAAACACTCATATTCAAAATAAGAATTTCATTCTTCTAATTTAAAAGCTCGTTTCTAACGGGCTTTTTTTTAATATTTTTTTTGCATTAGTTAAATGATTGTGGTTAAGTTTAATGAGATTAAGTCTCAATAAAGATAACATTATATAGAAATACAAACAAACTTAGCAATTTAGGCCTGACCTCTCTTTGAATTATAAGTCTACACTCCAAGAGCATGTTCCAACTCAGAGTCTGGGCCTAATTGCTAGAAACAGAAAAAAATAAAATGGCAGAATTAATAATTGTATTTAGGGAAGTTCTAGAGGGCTCTCTTATAGTAGGTATCCTTTATACTTATTTAAAAAAAACAAATCAGTCTGATGCTATTATTCGATTATGGCAGGGTGTTGCAGCCGCATTAGTTGCTAGTATAATTGGCTCATTCCTCTTTCAAATATTTGCGAATGGATTTGAAGGGAAGTCAGCGAAATTATTTGAAGGGGTTGTAATGATAATTGCAGCTGCTATCTTAGGGTCAATGATTGTCTGGATGGCAAAAAACAGGAATATAGCAGGTGATCTTAAAGAAAAAGCGGATAATGCGTTATCGAGCGATAAGGTCGGGTATAGTATTTTTGCTTTATCTTTTATTTCGGTTTTTAGAGAAGGTATAGAAACAATTCTCTTTTTATATGGAATCATTATAAAAGAAGGTGGTTTAAATATTGTTTTGTCGCTCATTGGCGCTGCTCTCGGCATTGGATTGTCATTTATGATTTTTATACAAGGTCGCAAAGTTCCTTTGAAAACTTTTTTTAACGTGACCTCAGGTGTCTTGGTGTTTGTTGCCGCTGGTATGTTCACATATGGAGTTCATGAGCTTGAGTCTGCAAATATAATTCCTTATTACGGTGGTGCAATTAAAACAGATAACAATAATATAATTGCGACAAGAATAAATGGAAATATAAAAGTATTTACTTTCGAAGATAGTAAAAATAATCGGGCAACAGTGGTCAATAAAGCAAGTAAGTGGGCCTCTCGAATTTGGGATTTAAACCCGCCAAAAAATGAAGACGGTACTTACCCTGTCATGCATGATAAAGGAGCTGTAGGGGGCTTAATGAAAGGCTTATTTGGTTACAATGGTGATCCTAGCATGATCGAAGTAATTGCCTGGGTTCTCGTTGTTCTAGGTCTTGGCTTTACATGGAGAAAGGCAGCGGCATGATAAAAACAGTATTAAGGATTCCTTCCTTTTTTATGACAACTTCACTTTTTTTAATTCTATTTCTTGGTTGTGAGGATGATGCAATCCTTGAGCCTCAAACTGATACGGGTTCAGATGGTGGTAGTTATGGCTTTTTAATGCTAGAGAATGATACTGAAGTAGATGAGTTTGAAGAAAACCCTGAAATATTTTAGAAAATATAGATGAATAAAATATTGCTCAAAAGCATGATTGTTTATTTAGGCCTTCTTTTTTCTTCGTTTTTATTTGCTGACGACGATCAAAATAGTGTTAAAGGCTCAGTAATAAATAACAGCCAAGGAATACCTCTGCAAGGAGCAAATGTTGAGCTTATGGGTGATAACAGTCAAAAATATGGAGTAACCACTGATAAAGAGGGAAAATTTAATATTGATGATATAGAAGATGGCAAATATAAGATTAGTATAAGTTTCATTGGTTTTGAAGATTACAGAGAAGATGTCGCTATAGAGTCTGGCAAATCTTACAAAATTGATGCTGTTCTTGAAATTCAGCCAATTGCTATGAGTCGTTTAGAGATTATAAGTGATGCAACCGCACCTTATCAGAAATTACCTGGCGCTGCAACTGTTATGGGTATGCAAACAATAAAACTTGTTAATCCTTTAGGAACGCAAGAAATGTTAGAACACATACCAGGTATTAATGGCTTTTCCGATGATGGAATTGGAAACTCTCGAATTAGTATTGGTATTAGAGGTTTGAATCCAAGACGTAGTTCAAGAGTATTAATTTTAGAAGATGGAGTGCCAATTCAGCCAGCGTTATATGTTTACCCTAACATGTATTATAACCCTCCGGCAGAACGAATTGACCGATTAGAAGTGATCAAAGGCAGTGGTGCTATTAATTTTGGACCTCAAACTATGGGGGGAGTAATAAATTATTTCACTCGCAGACCAAGAAATGATTTTGGAGGTACTTTCAAAATAACTACTGGAGAGAATGGTTTTGCTAGTATTTTTTCTGAAATTGGTGGTTCTAAAAATGAAAAACTAAAACCAGAATTGCAACTTTTATACAAGAAAGGAGATGGATTTAGGCAAAATAATGAATTTGAACAAATTAATGCAACCTTGAAAATTAATTATTTACCTTCATTAAATAAGAATGTTTATCTCAAATCAAATATCAATTATGAAAATTCAAACGCTACTTACACTGGATTAACAGAATGGTCATTTGAAAACGATCCTAAATTCAATCCAAAAGAGAATGATAACTTCAAGATTTTTAGAGCTTCTATCGATTTAATACAATCAGAACGCTTGAGTTCAGTTTTATCAAAAAATACAACTGCTTTTACAAGTTATTTTGATAGGCGGTGGTGGAGAGAAAATGACGTTTTCATACTAGCGTCTGATCTTGGCACAGAAAGCCCAAGCGCAGCAAATTATTACGATCCGTATGATTTAGTCAGAGTAGGCAACGGGCAAGACAATTTTGGGATACTTAGAACTTTTTATGTCGCTGGCTACGAGCAGTCATATCGTTTAAAGCATTTGCTTTTTGAAAATAAATCCACCTTGGAAATTGGTGCTCGAATATATTGGGAGCGCTTTATCGATGATAAGAAACAAGGCGATAGTCCAAATAGTCGTGACGGCATTTATTTTATACCAGCTACATCTGAAGACGAGGCTCCAACAATAGTTGGTCAAAGCCATCATTATGAGACAATGGCTTTCAGTGGTTTCTTAACCGAATCAATAGAGTTTGGCTCTTTTGATGTTCGACCAGGTGTTCGCATTGAGGTTTTTGAACAGGAGAGGATTGATCGCCTTGCTGGTTCAACTTATTTAGACAAAACAACATCTGCTATTTTACCAGGGGTTGGTTTTATCAGCGAACTTCAAGGTTTTAACTTTTTTGGAGGTGTCCATAGAGGTTTTACTCCGCCATCAAGTGGTGCTTTGAAGATATTAAATTTTGGGGACAATGTTTCAGATGGTGGGTTAGATCTTAAATCAGAAAAAAGTTGGAATAAAGAAATTGGAATTAGAGGAAATATTTCATTTATACAGTTTGAATATTCAGGTTATCATGTTGCAATAGAAGATTTAGTTGCCGCTGGAAGAGGAACTGCTTTTAAAAATTTAGGTAAGGCTAATACGATGGGTGTAGAAACAAAAACCATCTTTAACTTTAGTGATTTAAACAAACTATTCCCAAGCGTTGATGTTTCTTATTCTTTTTTAAAAACAGAAGTTATAGAGGGCGAAATAATATCGAATGTTGCTGGTTCAGTCGGGAATCAAATAGATATAAGTGGAAAAGAGCTGCCATATGCGCCTTCTCATACCTTAATGGCTGGTATTTATAATGATTTTGGTGAAAAACTATCTCTTAGGGTAGATTTTAAATATGTAAGTAAAGTCTATACAGATTTTGAAAACATAGAAAAGACTAAAAATCTCGGTATTCAAGGGTCCGTTCCTGAGTATGCTACTATAAATTTAAGCGCTAATTTTCATCACAGCGAAAAATTAAGAATATATTTATCCGGAAAAAATATTACCGATGAAAGTTATATTGGATCAAGGCTTCATTCTAATCCAGGTCAGAAAGAAGCGGGTCTAAGTTCAGGAATAATCATAGGCCCAAGAAGACAGATTAATCTTGGGTTAGAATATACTTTCTAGACCAATATAGACTAAAATCTTATAATAATAATTGATAGCATAATCTTTTTAATAAATAATGATAATAAGACTCAATAACATAAAAGGGGAAAACAAAATGAAACTAAACAATAGTTTAATGTTTCTTTCATCACTATTGCTTTTTGTCTTCATTGGATGTGAATCCAGTGACGACAATGACGATGATGGAGCTGCATTGATTGATACGCCGACTGAATACTCATTTGAGAGTAGGTACAATAGCGGAGAAAACAGCGTCTCTTATTCTGGGCAAGTAGTAAGAAACTTACTGATCAATGACATCAAAACTCAGATGGGTGCTGATGCTGCATCTAATAACCCGGCTACGTTAGTTAGTATGATGGCAAATGACAATGCTAATCAAGCTATTCTATCATCTGCTGGTGATATGTCGACCGTACAGGCAAAGTACCATGATATCTCGTCGAGTCATTTAAATGATAGGCTAACAGCAGTAGATAGCTATGTAATACCTGGATATGGAGCTAATGCTGGTACTTTGGTTAATGGATGGGTTCAAGAAAGTGTTGCGAACGGTTTAACCAGAACAACTGGTAATAATGCTGGGATTCGTTTAGATCAAATTACTCAAAAGACTTTGTGGGGTGCTGTTTCATACTGGCAAGGAACTTCAAAGTATATGAGTAAAATTCCAACAGATGACAACTCAGTAGCTAGTGGCGATGCAAATTATACAGCGATGGAACATCACTGGGATGAATCATTTGGTTACTTTGGTGCTGCGGTTGATTACAACACTGGGTATACAGATGATGTTGATAGAAAATCAAGTCCATACAATGATTCAAATAGTGATGGCTC